>JAFXSU010000204.1 GCA_017525435.1 Victivallales bacterium | reverse complement strand
CCCCCCATCAACGCTCCTGGATTGGCCTGATCATCGTGCTTGGCGTCGCCGTGATCCTTTGCCTCTGCGTCATCGCCTTCCTGGCCAGTGGGCAGCAGGATATCTTCAAGCGCACAAGCAGCAATCCACTGCCTGCGGGGACGATCGCACCCGCCGTTGCGGTGGATGCTGGTGCCGAACCGCCATTGGAGGAGTCCTCTGCCACAGAGCAACCACCGGTTGGTGCCACCACATGGTCGGTGCGCTTGCCCGATGCCTACACCGCATTGATTCGGTATCCAGTGGTATTCGAGTATGCGACCGCCGAACCTCAGTTGCCATCCGTTCAGCCAGGGCAGGCCATTCTGGTCACTTTCCGCCCGAATCTCTCGAATCCCCTGAACGCCTGGTGTGCCGAAACCGATGCTTTGAAGCACCTTCAGGAACTGCCAGGCCAATACTCCATTGATCCCGAGCGCATCTATCTCGTCACCACAGGACTTCCCGGCCTAGCTTTCGCAACACGCCATGCCAGCCATTTCTGTGGACTGCTTCTTCAGTTGACTGAAGATCTGGTTCCATCCTCTTGGGACACACTGCCACTCGGCAACTTGAACAACCTTCCCGTTGTCCTGGACACCAGCCGAAATCCACATCCGGATCCGGCAGTGCAAGACTTGGAGCGTGCCTTGGCCGCCGCCACTGGCTGTCGCCCCCATGCCCCCCTGCATCCGCTTGCCCCAAATGCCCCACTTCTACCGCAACTGCTTTCCCAACTGACATTAGACGCACCATCCCGCCACGATCACTTAAGTTGGCAGACGGATCTTCTTGCTACGGGCGAGGCGTGGTGGCTTCGCGCGGAAGAGATTGCCACACCTGGCCAGCCTGCATCCTTTGACGCCGAATATCTTCATGGCAACGCCGTAGCCATGGCGCAAATCACCATCACCACGCAAAATCTCAACGCCTTCGCCATCCGAAGAACCTGGAAGGATTTCGCAAAAGTGCGCACCTTCATCCTTACGGTCGATGGACAGCGGGTTAATCTGCTGATCCGCCCCAACACTCCAGAATGGTGCGTCATCTGGAAACATGACAATGGCTGGCAGCCTACCACTCCACCGCACGATCGCCCGCGAAAAACCATTGCCTGTGAAGGACCACTCGTCCGTGCCCTCCAGGAACCCCATGTCATCGTTTGGGGTTCCGCTGACCCCGACACTGCGCCATTGTGGAAGAAAAGCGCAAACAATCTTGCCAGCCGATGGCAGGAACTCACGCAGCAGTCCGCCGAAACTCTTTCCGACCAAGAGTTCATCTCGCAAGGAGTGACCGGGATGCATCTCATTCTCTTAGGCAGCCCCCGCGAAAACCTCGTTACCAATGGGTTATTGGACACCCATCCAGACTTCCTTCGCCAGATTTATCAGCAGGATTCACTATCCGCCAATGTCTTCACCCCCGATGTGGAAGAGGAAACCTCGCTCTGTTGCCTTACCCTCTTTCCGGCCGACTATTACACACCCGGCAAACTCGCCCTCGTCGTTTTGGCAGACAGTCCAGAGTTCATCGAGAAATCTTGGCAACCGCTCTTCTCCCCCCAAGCACTTCAATGCGATTTCCTGCTCTTCCACCCCGACGAAACCGTTCCGCGTGCCTCTGGATGGTGCAACTCTGCCTGGGAGGTCGATGATTGAATTGAGGCGAGAAAATGCATTTTTCTATGGAAAATTCTTGAAAAATAGTTTTTTTTACCTATAATATATATAATCCCATTCCTTCAACCCAAACCAATGTCATTCACCAAAATGAAAAAGACCTTTACCCTCATTGAACTGCTCGTCGTAATTGCCATCATCGCGATTCTGGCCTCCATGCTGCTCCCCGCGTTGGCCAAGGCACGTGAGAAGGCTCGCGGTATCTCCTGCACCAACAACCTCAAGCAGGTGATGCTCCAGTTCATCGCCTACGGCATCGATTCCAATGACTACTGGACCATCATGCTAGGCGACCAGGCCTCCTGGGTCTTTGCCAACTGCGCGACCGGCGTCTTCCCCGAACTGGTCGGCAAACCGGAATTTAACAGCGCCGACTTTGCGCAAGGCTCCTGGCTCCAGCAACGCGTCAAGTATGCCTGGTGCCCGGATGACAAGTATCGTGAGCAAAACACCTGCTATGGACTGATTGCCGGCATGAGCAAAAACTATGACGACGAATGGATTCAGGGTTATGAAATCAACAACCCCTGGAAGGGAAACTATATCAATGGCGCAAAATCCACGTTCCTCTTCCTCGGCAAGATCCGCAGGCCCGCACAGTACTTCATGTTCGCCGACGCCTGGCGCGATGATGGTCAAAAATACACCGGTTGCACAGTTGCGCCGGCCTGGGGAAACATCCACCATGTCATCGGTTCGCATGGCAACGGAACGCCCTTCAGTTTCATTGATGGGCACGTGCAGGCCGTCAAGAGCGGTCAGGAGTATGTGCAGCTCGCCGCTGCCGAGCGCAAGGCCGTCAACAAGGTCCAGTGGGGTTGCTGGGGCAATGGCCACAACCAGGCCTACTACTACGACGGCTACGCTGGAGCAAGACTCTCCGTCACCTACGCCGGCAACTAAGACCTGACGACCAATTCTGATAAATGTTAATCCCCGGAAGCGCTCCTAAAGCGTTTCCGGGGATTTTGTTTCTAGTTCATAACCCTAGAAGCTCTAGAACAACTAGATTGGCTAGAGCGGCTAGAAGAACTATACTTCATTAGGATAATTTTTTACTTTTTCAATGGAATTTGCAGTGCTGAATTGGATTGGAGCTCCGGCTTTTTCCTGCCACCCTTTCAGGGTTCGTTTTTGGGGGAACACCCCCCCCCGGGTTCCGCTTCGCTTCACCCGGGGCTGAATTCCT
>JAFXSU010000203.1 GCA_017525435.1 Victivallales bacterium | reverse complement strand
TTCCCTACATTGGCTGGCTCAGACGCAGGGTGACGCGCAAGGTATCGCCGGTATGGCGCACGAGACGCGCGTGCGGGGCGGGGTGTTGTTCCAGGACCAATGCAGACATGTTATTTATTATTTAACTTATTTATTATAAGTAAGTTACAATAAAAATCAAGCGGACATGCGAGAGTTGCTCCCGCACATCCGCTTCAGAGGGCTTCAGCTAGCGTTTGATGGTGATTTTGCCCTTTTCAACCGTGACCTCTGAGACTGTCTTGCTGTCGCGAACCTTGGTCCAGGCGCTGGCGTAGTCCGTCCATGGGTTCATGACGTTTGGGTCCTGCTGCAGGCTTTCCAGCATCGGGAAGAGTCCGACCTTGTAGGATTCGGCGGCTCCGACCGAGACACCTTTTCCGGCGGAAAGCGAATGGACGATGGAGACCTGCACGGGCATGCCCCAGAGTTTGGAAGGGAAGACAACTTTTGCCCTCCCGTCGGAAAGGAAGTGCACGGTGCAGGGTGTATCGCCCATGTGGGCGTTTAGGAACGCCGTGGCGGACTTTTCGTCCATTTCCAGGGAGCCTCCCTTTTCGATTTTGGCGGCTTTGTCTTTCCACTCGGACTGTTCGTCTTCGGTGGTCTTGATCATCCCGCCGGCGGGGAACATCCAGCCGATGAGGAAAATCACCACGAGGGCTCCGATGATGGATCCGCCGATGATGTTCTGCATCGTGTTGTCTTGCTTCTTCGGGCCGATGTTGGCAAAGTCGTCAGGGCGGATTTCATCCAAGTTGAGGCGTTCGCCGCATCCGCGGCAGAAGATGGCGGTCAGCATATTGTCGGTACCGCACTTGGGGCATCGAAGCATGGTAGAATCTCCTTGAATGTAAGGTGGATGATGGGGAAAGGGGGGACCTCGCAAAGCGGCGAGGCAAAGGACTATTCGAAGCGGAGTTCGGATTTAAGAGGTTGGCGGAGGATGGAATCCTTGCCATGTGAGGCGGGATCGGCGGCAGGAAGATAATCCAGGTTGTAATGGAGTCCGCGGGATTCCTGACGTGCAGTGGCGGAGTCGATGATCATCTCGGCGACGCTGGCCAGGTTGCGAAGCTCCACTAGGTCGGGAGTCAGCAGGAAATTCCAGTAGTACTTCTCGATTTCCTTGCGGATCATCTTGATACGTGCCTTCGCTCGCTCCAGACGCTTGTTGGAGCGGACGATTCCGACGTAGTCCCACATCAGGCGCCGGATTTCGTCCCAGTTGTGGGAGATGACGATCTGTTCATCGGAGTCCACGGCGTTGCCGACGGACCAGTCGGGAATCATGTCCGGCGTGATTTCGGAGTGCGGGTCCGGCTGGCGGATGGCGTGCTGCACCGCGAAATTCGCGACTACCACTGCCTCAAGCAATGAATTGGAAGCCAAACGGTTGGCGCCGTGCAGACCGGTGCATCCGCATTCGCCGATGGCGTAGAGGTTCTTGACGCTGGTGACCCCGTTGACGTCCGTTCGCACGCCGCCGCAGCAGTAGTGCGCGGCTGGTACGACGGGGATGAGGTCCTTTGCCATGTTGATGCCGAATTTCAGGCACTCGGAGAAGATGTTCGGGAAACGCTTGCGCAGGAACTCTTCCGATTTGTGGCGGATGTCGAGCCAGGCGCACTCCTGACCGGTGCGTTTGAGTTCGTTGTCGATGGCGCGCGCCACGATGTCGCGCGGGGCCAGCGAAGCGAGCTTGTGGTAGTTCTCCATGAAGGAGACATAGTCGTTGCCTTTGCGGATCTTGAGTACCGCGCCTTCGCCGCGCACGGCCTCGGAAATCAGGAAGGACTTGGCGTGCGGGTGGTAGAGGATGGTCGGGTGGAACTGGTAGAACTCCATGTTGGAGATTTCCGCACTGGCGCGGTAGGCCATCGCCACGCCGTCCCCGCAGGCCACATCAGGATTGCAGGTGCATAGATAGACCTTGCCGGCGCCTCCGGTGGCAAGGAAGGTGAACTTTGCGATGATGGTGTCAATCTCGTGAGTGGCGGTGTCGATCACGTATGCACCTAGACAGGCGTTGTCGCCTTGCCAGTCGATGTGGCGGGTGGATATGAGATCAACGGCGAGGTGATGCTCCCAGATGGTGATGTTCGGGTCCTCCTTGCAACGGGCCAGCAGGACATCGGCGACTTCGCGTCCAGTGATGTCGCCGGCGTGCAGGATGCGTCGTGCGGAATGCCCTCCCTCGCGTCCAAGGTGATATTCGTTGCCTTGCGCCGACGGAAGGTCAGGAGTGACCTCCTTTTGCAAAGTGAAGTGGCAGCCCAGTGCCTGGAGGTTTCGGATTCGTTCCGGACCGGCTTTTACAATCGCCCTGACCACTTCCGGCTTGCACAGGCCGGCACCCGCCACCAGCGTGTCCTGCACATGAGCTTCAAAGGAGTCATGGTCCTCGGACATTACGCAGGCGATACCGCCTTGTGCATAGTGCGTGTTGCAGTCTTCCGCGCGGGCTTTGGTGACCATCAACACTTTGCCGTGCTTGGCCGCTTCCAGCGCGGCAGTCATGCCTGCCAGGCCGGAACCGATGACCAGATAGTCGATGGTGATGCGTTTGCTGGATGACATCGAAGTTCGAGATCGAATCTTTGGAATTGCAAATTGAAAACCAATGTATATCCTTATAATGTAATCATTGTTCCTAATCTTGACTTGTCAAGAGAATAAGAATTTGGGATATTGCTCTGCTGTCCGCTAAAAAAACTGTGCCTTGCGCTACGAGCACTAGAAAACATGGCAAGTTGCCATGAGGACGATTGTAACCAACCAAGCAGAACTTTTTGCATTCATGTGCGGCCAAATAGTCAATGACGAGCAATTGTTCCAAGTCGAGGCAATCGTTGCGGCAATATTTTGCATATATGCGCATGTGTGACCAAATAGGGAGGCATACCCCCCACCCCTTTCGATGGTAATGTAATGCGGTTTTCGATGGTTGCAAATCCGTTGCCGGGAAAGGAAACGGAATCTTAGTTTTCCTATGATTTTTGCCTTGGGACTGTCGATTTCCGGATGGCAGTGAGGATATTGTTTCATTCCAGGCAGTTTTGAAATCTTTGGCGTTGTTTCCCCAATCGGGAGCCTAAT
>JAFXSU010000202.1 GCA_017525435.1 Victivallales bacterium | reverse complement strand
GGACACCCCACGCAACAAAATGTTTCATGTGGTAAGTCATCCGTTGTGATATATATAATATAATAGGAATATAGCAAAAAATCTCCCGTATGCCCGTCAAACTGGCATGGAGAGTTTATTTTATGTAAAATTACGACAATTCCTGTAAATTCTGGACAATCTTTATGGACCAGTCGAAAATTCGCAATATTGCCATCATCGCCCACGTTGACCACGGCAAGACCACCCTGGTGGACCAGCTTTTCAAGTACAGCGGGGTCTTCCGGGACAACCAGAAGGTCCTGGAATGCATGATGGACTCCAACGACATCGAGCGCGAGCGTGGCATCACCATCACTTCCAAGAACGGCTCGTTCCCCTATAAGGACTACACCATCAACATCATCGACACTCCTGGTCACGCCGACTTCGGCGGGCAGGTGGAGCGCGTGCTGAAGATGGCGGATGGCGCACTTCTGCTGGTGGATGCGCAGGAGGGGCCGATGCCACAGACCTTCTTCGTCCTCAAGAAGGCACTCTCGTTGGCATTGCCCATCATCGTGGTCATCAACAAGATCGACAAGCCAGCCGCTCGCCCCTATTGGGCAGTAGACCAGGTATTTGACCTCTTCGTACGGCTGAATGCCCCTGACGAACTGCTCGACTTCCCCGTGGTCTATGCCTCCGGCCGTGACGGCTGGGCGGTCAATGATCTGGAGGACGAGCGCAAGGACCTCACGGTGCTCTGCGAACACATCATCAAGGACATCCCCGCGCCGAAAGGCTCCCCCGATGGTCCCCTCCAGATTCTTATCTCGACTTTGGACTATTCGCCCTATCTGGGGCGTATCGGCATCGGCAAAATCACCTCTGGCAAGATCAATATCAACGAGATGACCTCCGTGGCAATGCGCGACGGCACTCTCAAGCCCGCCCGTATCACCAAGATCCAGCGCTTCACCACCAACCAGAAGTACTCCGTGGAAGAGGCCACCTGCGGGGACATTGTCGCCATCGCCGGCATGAACGACGTGACCGTCGGTTGCACCTATGTTTCCCCCGACAACCCGCAGCCATTGCCGCCCATGCCCATCGACCCGCCCACCATTTCGATGAATTTCCTCCCGAACGCCTCGCCTTTCGCTGGTCAAGAGGGCAAGTTCGTAACCTCCAACCATCTGCAAGAGCGTCTGTTGCGTGAGACGATGTCCGACGTGGCGCTCCAGGTCAAGCCGTTGGGCGTAGGACAAGGTTTCGAGGTCTCCGGGCGCGGAGAACTCCACCTCTCCGTGCTCATCGAGCAGATGCGCCGTGAGGGCTATGAGATGGAGTGTACACGACCGAAGGTCATCTTCCAGACTGGTCCCAATGGCGAGAAGCTTGAACCCTACGAGGAACTTACCGTCGATGTGGATCAGAATTACATCGGCCCCGTGATGGAAAAGATTGGCCTCCGAAAAGGGCGCATCCAGTCAATGGACACCGACAACGGCATGGCCCGTATTGTCTATACCATCCCCACCCGCGGTCTCCTGGGCTACCGCTCCGAATTCCTCACCGACACCAAGGGCCTTGGCGTGATGAACTACATCTTCTCCGGCTACGATGCCTACGCCGGCGACATCACCTACCGACAACGCGGCGCGATGGTTTCCATGGTTGCCTGCGAAACGGTTCCATACGCGCTCTTCAACCTTCAGGAACGCGGACGCCTCTTTCTGGGCCCCAATGTCAAAATCTACGCCGGACAGATCATCGGGGAGAACTCCCGCGAAGGCGACATGATGGTCAACCCCGGCAAAGCCAAAAAACTCACCAATGTCCGCGCCGCCGGTTCCGACGAGAACATCATTCTCACCCCCCCGCTTCAGCTTTCGCTTGAAGACTGCATCTCGTTCATCAACGACGATGAACTCATGGAAGTCACCCCGAAATCCATCCGGCTCCGAAAAGTGACGCTCAAGAAATGGGGCTGGGCCGCGCCGAACCTGGAAGAAAAAGAGAAGGGCTGACAATCACTTTGCCCCACTTTTGAGCTGTTTCGACATTTTTCCGCGAAAATCCTTTAGAAAAAATCAGAAAAAACTTGATATTGTGGAAAAAAAATCCTATAATTATAGTTGGAACCCTGAAAAAACCCGGGTTGTAATCGCAAGACAGACGGATTTCTGTCGTGCGTTTTTGCTTTTTTTTCATTGCAACTAAGGCTTTTGCCTTTCAACTGAAACACCAAAAACACAAAGAAGGATACAGATTCCATGAAGAAGCAAACCGTCTTCACCCTGATTGAACTTCTGGTCGTCATCGCGATCATTGCCATTCTTGCTGGTATGTTGCTGCCCGTGCTGGCCAAGGCCCGTGAGAAGGCCCGCAACATCTCCTGCGTCAACAACCTCAAGCAGCTCAACCTGGGCGTGCACATGTACACCGACACGTTCGATGACAACCTGCCCGTCGTCAAGACCGCCTACACCGCCAACTCCTACAAGAACCTGGACACCCACGGTGACAGCTGGTATGGCTTGATCAACATTTACGTGACCAACGAGAAGACCTTCGAGTGCCCGGCGGACACCGTGAAGACCAACGCCTACAAGGCCGGTCAGTCCGATGGCAAATTCCTGCTCTCCTATGGTATGAACGGTGTCTCCAATGCCACCGCCGCTACCAACTACGGCACCTGCGCTGACATCGCCCCGAACATGACCACCGAGAACCCCTCCGCCACCCTGATGATCGCGGACTGCGGCGCAATCGCTGCCCTCCTCTATCCCTACTGCGGCAATGCCATCGAGGCCGAGGGTTACCTCGCCTATCGTCACGGCGATCGCTTCAACGCCACCTTCTTCGATGGCCACGCTGAGTCCATCGACAACATGGTCGGCAAGAACCCCGATGATGACAGCTGGATTGGCTCTCCCGAGAAGGTTAAGCTCGGTCTGACCAGCACCCAGTTCTAATTGACCGCCGAGTCATCACGGCTCAATAGGCAAAGGGCATCGCTTTTTCAAGCGGTGCCCTTTTTTATTGCGAATTATACAGTTTACTTGCCATCGTGGTTTCCGACAGCAGAAGGTTGTCAGGTGGTGTTTCCCGCGAAACACACGAAACACGCGAAAAAGGTCTGCATCACGCCTGTCGCCTGCGGACGCAAGGTCCGCATGTCGGTCCTGTCCATGCCGGTGAAGCCGCCGGACGCGCAGCGGACGGCGGAGTGCCCCGGGCGAGACGGCCAAAAGATAATCTTTCGAGCCGTCGATGGCGGGGCACCCGCTCGTGCGAAGCATGGGGTGGCTTCACCGGCCCAATCAAGTTCCTTTCGTGTCTTTCGTGTGTTTCGCGGGAAATGGCTTTAGGCAAGTCAACTGTATAATTCCCTTTTAATTGGACTAGCAGGACTAGTAGAACTAGCAGGACTAGAACAACTAGCAGAACTAGGCAACTAGCAGGGCTAGCAGAGCTAGAGAGGCTAGAGAGGCAAAAAAAGGCGGGACTCCCAAAAAGGAAGCCCCGCCTTAAGCATTTAGCCTTAGGTTTTAGAAATTATACATCATCTGCAGTTGAATCCAGTGAGGATTCCGTCCGTTGCGGTAATAGTTTCCGGCTTTCAAGCAAGTATATTCTCCCCAGAATGACAAGTGTTCATTCAAACGATAGCCTACGAAAAGTGAATTGAGCCAGCCGACATAGCTTCCGCCACCCGTGGAACCTTTCAAGGCTGGACCATCAATGGCATTGTCATGCACGGCATAGACGGCAGCGGTGCGCAGTTTCACTTCCAGCTTTGCGACAGGCGAAAAGCTAAGATCCGCCTGATACATATTGAGATTGCTCCAGTAGCTGTTCAACATCACAGGGAAGAGATTCTCGCCCCAAAGCGGGCAGGCAGACCAGAGTGGCACCCAGCCTTCGTTCTTGCCGGTATTCCCGTGGTCACCGGAGAAATGCGTGAACGCCAGTCCGACGGAACTCTTGAGCCACTCTTCTGGCAGCAGGAAACGCACCCGCGCATCCGCCATCTTTCCTTGGTTGGCACGCCCTTGGGGATTGCGACCAAACTGCATCGCACCCTCCAGGCTGTATTCCAGGAAGGACATCGGCTTGCCGAAGAGGCGTCCACCAGCCGTATGGAGCGAGTAGTTCATATCGGCGGAATAACAAGCCTCGGCAGAATCGGGGAAATCGTCATCGACATCGTCAAAGACATAGTAGAGATCGAATTGGAAGGCCTCGTTGACCTTGTGGGTCCAGTAGGTAGCCGCCGTAAAGATATCGCCGGCGCGCAACCGCCGATTGCGGTCGTTGATGCGTGGCCAATGGTCTTTCCAGGTATTGTAGAGAAGAAGAAGATTCGCGTCGTCAGTCTCGTCCTTATAGCGTAGCCGCAGTCCATCCCAGTAGCTGGTTCGCGCCTGGTCGTGCGGGGTGCCTTCGGAGAAAATCATCCCGTTGCCAAAAGAGAATCCTTGACGACCAAGAGTAGCAGTAAGTCCTTCGACACCAGCGATGTTCTTCCATTCGATATTCGCCAGATCAAGCACCGTCTCGTCTGGGAAATCCCATGTAGAGCCTCCTCGGTGGAGGTTGTTGGGATTCGTGCGGTGACTGGTGAACCACTGGCTTCGGTTGACCAGACGCAGATTCAGCGTGAGGTCATCACCAAAGTCCAGTTTGCCCCAGACGCGGGTACGAAAACGGTAATATTGCACGGCGGGTCCTTTCATCCCCCCATCCACATTGAGAGTGCTTCGGCTATAACTCTCGTAGCGGATGCGCTCATCCAATCCGAGATGGAGTTTTACGCCGTCGCCTAATTCAAAATCCCAGCCGGTACCGGCAAATGCTCCTACGGCCATCAGTAGCAACAACAGAGAAAGGCAGTGTTTCATGGAAGCAAATGATTTAGGGGTGGAGGTTCTGATTGCGGAAAATTCGCCAAATGCATAAAATACACGCTGAAAACCGATTTGCGAATCACCAGCTGACATTTTACCATTCCCTGCGAATTTGACCGCCCTTTATACCTTATATTAACAAGCATAGCATGACTCTTGTCGTTTGGTCTCTTATTTTCCAACAATGAATAAACTCTACGTCATCTGCAATTCCCACATGGACCCAATCTGGGTCTGGCGTCTCCGCGAAGGTCGTGCGACCTGGGCAAACACCTGCCGAATCGCCGTTGCGATGCTTAAGGAATACCCGT
>JAFXSU010000201.1 GCA_017525435.1 Victivallales bacterium | reverse complement strand
GTCATGAAGGGCTACTACAAGATGCCCAAGGAGACCGCCGCCGTGATCGACGCGGACGGCTGGCTCCATACCGGCGACCTTGCATTGCGCACTCCCGAAGGAAACTACAAGATCACCGGACGGCTCAAGGACATGATCATCCGCGGCGGCGAGAACATCTACCCCAAGGAGATCGAGGAGTTCATCTATCGCCATCCGAAGGTCGAAGACGTGCAGGTCATCGGCATCCCCGACCAGAAGCTCGGAGAGGAAATCCTCGCTGCCGTCATCCTGAAGAAGGGCGAGACCATGACCGCCGAGGAGCTCCAGGACTACGTCCGCCGGAACATGGCGAAGCACAAAGTCCCTCGCTACGTGGATTTTGTGGAGGCATTCCCCCAGAACGCAGCCGGCAAGATCCTCAAGTACAAGATGCGCGAGGACGCCGCGAAGCGCCTGAATATCGCCAAGGCCGACGGCATTGTGGCGGACGGTTGATTGGAAGAGGGCGTCGCGTCGTCGCCACGCCACCGATCCCTGTACTTCCGTACTTTAGTTCCGAGCCCGCGCATTTTTGCATGGACTCCCAGGTTCCGCCGCAGCGAAAAGCGCGGCGGTTTTAATGGAATACGATGATGGAAAAGAATACCAAGATGGTTACCATGGACGGTAACGAGGCATGTGCCTATGTCGCGTATGCCTTCACGGAAATCGCTGCAATCTATCCAATTACGCCTTCCAGTCCGATGGCGGGCAAGACCGATGCCTGGTCGGCGAAGGGCCGCAAGAACATCTTCGGCCAGCGCGTGACGCTAGTGGAGATGGAGTCCGAGGCCGGTGCGGCCGGTGCCATCCACGGTTCGCTGGAGACGGGCGCGCTCTCCACCAGCTTCACCTCCTCTCAGGGGCTGATGCTGATGATTCCCGTGATGCACCGAATCGCCGGAGAACGCCTGCCTGGCGTCTTGCATGTTGCCTCACGAACCGTCGGAACCCATGCGCTTTCCATCTTCGGAGACCACTCCGACGTGATGAACTGCCGTCAGACCGGATTCGCATTGCTCTCCACCGCGAACTCGCAGGAAATCATGGACTTGGCGCCTGTGGCGCACCTCGCCGCCGTGAAAGGACGCATCCCGTTCCTGCATTTCTTCGATGGTTTCCGCACCAGCCACGAAATGAGCAAGGTCGAGACCATTGATTATGCAGAATTTGCTAAGTTGTTGGATTACAATGAGGTAGATAAATTCCGTGCGCAGGCGCTCAACCCCGACCACCCGAAGCTTCGGGCGACCGTCCAGAATGGCGATGTCTATTTCCAGGTGCGCGAGGCGAACAACGGCTTCTACGATGCCCTGCCAGCCATTGTCCAAGACTACATGGACAAGATTGCCGAAGTTACTGGTCGCCGGTATCACCTTTTCGACTACTACGGTGCGGCGGATGCCGAAAAAGTCATTGTGGCGATGGGATCGGTCTCCGGCGCAATTCAAGAAGTCGTGGACTACCTGAACGCCCAGGGCGCGAAGTGCGGTTTCTTGCAGGTGCATCTGTATCGGCCATTTTCGGCGGAGCATTTCCTCAAGGCATTGCCGTCCAGCGTGAAGAAAGTCGCGGTGCTGGACCGTTGCAAGGAGATGGGCAGCGTGGGCGAACCGCTCTTCCAAGATGTTTGCACCGTGCTGGCCTCTTCCGGCCGCGCCGTCAAGGTGGTAGGCGGCCGCTACGGCTTGTCTAGCAAAGATGTGGATCCCGCGCAGATTGTAGCGGTTTACCATCATCTGGAGCAGAAGAATCCGCATGGCAATTTCACCATCGGCATCGAGGACGATGTGACGCATCTCTCGCTGCCCCTTCCACCGCCCGTCTATCCAGATGCGAAAGGGCAGGTCAGTTGCAAATTCTGGGGACTGGGCTCGGATGGAACGGTTGGCGCGAACAAGAGCACCGTCGAAATCATCAACGCCCATACGAACAAGTATGCCCAGGCGTATTTCGAATACGATGCGAAGAAGTCCTTCGGCGTGACCAAGTCCCACCTGCGTTTCGGCGATCAGCCCATCCGCGGCTCCTACTATGTGAAGTCCGCCGATTTCATCGGCTGCCACAACGAGACCTACATCCGCCAATACGACGTGGTGGATGAACTCAAGGACGGCGGGGTGCTGCTGCTCAACACCTCGCTGGATATGGCGGGGCTGGAAAAGCTCATTCCCGCCAAGGCGAAGCGGCTGCTCGCCTCGAAGAAGGCCGCGCTCTACACCATCGATGCGGTTTCCATCGCGGCGAATCTCGGCCTGGGCAACCACTATAACCTCGTGCTGCAGTCCGCCTTCTTCCATCTGGCAAACATCATCCCCGGCGATGAGGCGGACGGCTATATGAAGGAATTGGCCAAGCGGACCTACTTTGCCAAGGGCGACGAGGTCGTGGCGCGAAACTGCGCCGCTATCGACGCTGGCGCGACCGCTTTCCAGAAGGTCGAAATCCCAAAATCGTGGCTGACGGCACAGGACGATGTTGCTGAAGCCGCCGAGACGCGTCCCGAGGTCGTGACCAAAATCGCCGAGCCCATCAATCGTCAGAAGGGCGATGATCTTCCCGTGAGTGCCTTCAAGGGCTACGAGGACGGCGTGATCGATCTGGGGCTGACCGCCTACGAGAAGCGCGGCATCGCCGTGAATGTGCCCATTTGGGACAAATCCAAATGCCTGCAGTGCAACCGCTGCTCGCTGGTCTGCCCCCATGCGGTGATTCGGCCGTATTTGCTCAATGATGCGGAGGACGCCGCCAAGCCTGCGGGCTTCGAGACGCTCCCTGTCAAGGGCAAAGACGGTCTGCATTTCAGCCTGCAAGTGAGTTTTGCGGACTGCACGGGCTGCGGCGCTTGCGTGAACGCCTGCCCTGCCAAGGAGAAGGCGTTGTCGATGAAGCCCTACCACGAGGTCGGTCCTCAGCCGGAGAAGTGGAACTTCGCTCTGGGGCTCAGCGACAAAGGCGATGTCTTTGACCCTTGGACCCTCAAAGGCAGCCAGTTCCGCCAGCCGTTGCTGGAGTTCTCTGCGGCGTGCGCGGGATGCGGGGAGACACCCTACGCCAAGTTGCTCACCCAGCTCTTCGGCGACCATGTCTATTGGGCGAACGCCACCGGTTGCTCGCAGGCGTGGGGATCGCCGATGCCTGGCATTCCCTATACCACCAACCGTGATGGACGCGGCCCCGCCTGGAGCAACTCGCTCTTCGAGAACAACGCGGAGTTCGCTCTCGGCATGGCGCTCTCCGTCAAGCAGCAGCGTGCCGCTCAGCGGATGCGCGTCGAGGAGCTGGTGGCGATGGAAGAACTCCCGAATCGCGTGCGAATCGCCGCAGAGAAGTGGCTCGCGGGCTTCGATGATGTAAAGGAATCGCGTCAGTTTGGCGAAGAACTTTACTGGGCACTTGTTGAAGTAATGCCTCAACTTGCTTTAGTTCAAGATATTATAAAGAATAAAGACATGTTCGCCAAAAAGACCTTCTGGATGTTCGGCGGAGACGGATGGGCTTACGACATCGGCTTTGGTGGACTGGACCACGTGCTGGCCAGCGGAGAGAACATCAATGTCCTCGTCGTGGACACCGAGGTTTACAGCAACACTGGCGGACAATCCTCCAAGGCAACGCCAATTGGCGCGGTGGCGCAGTTTGCCTCAAGTGGCAAGAGCCGTCCCAAAAAAGACTTGGGTGCGATTTTCATGACCTACGGCAATGTCTATGTGGCGCAGGTGGCGATGGGCGCGGACCCGAACCAGTTGCTCAAGGCGATTCGCGAAGCGGAGGAGTTCAACGGTCCGTCGGTGATTATCGCCTATACGCCGTGCCTCTCCCACGGCCTCAAGTGCGGCATGGGCAATACCCAGCAGGAGATGAAGCGTGCCGTGGAGGCGGGTTACTGGATGCTCTACCGCTACAACCCGAACAACGAAAAGCCCTTCACGCTTGACTCCAAGCCGCCGGTCATGCCTTACACCGATTTCCTGGCTGGCGAGACGCGCTATGCGGCGTTGCAACGCACTTTCCCCGACCACGCGGCGAAGTACTTCGCCCAGGGCGAAACCGACGCTCAACGCCGTTATCAGCATTACAAACATCTGGAAGACAATCAGTAATAGATTTTTCCGAATCCGTGAATTTCCGTTAGGCGTGTGGCATCGGCGCCTCGCCCGCCTAACGGCCTAGTTCCCTTTTGGGGGAATTTATATCGATAACTTGGCTGGTTTCCCAAAGATTTTTGGGACAATTGGGACAATTGGGACAGGTGGGACAATTGGGACATTTGGGACAATTGGGTAAGATAATCGAAAACC
The DNA here is from genome assembly GCA_017525435.1 of Victivallales bacterium. Classification (GTDB taxonomy): domain Bacteria; phylum Verrucomicrobiota; class Lentisphaeria; order Oligosphaerales; family Oligosphaeraceae; genus RGIG1601. Next base: position 4,104 of record JAFXSU010000201.1, on the reverse strand, counting down.
ATTGCCGAGGAGGCAAGTTAAAGATATCGTTCCCTTTTTTGTTGATAATTTCCGGCAGAATGAATTTGAAATGCTATGGTAATAGCGTTTCTTTCATAAACTAATCTTTAAGGAGACTTACGATGGCTTGTTTTATTGTTCCGTTGGCTGAGACGGTGATTGCGAGTGGTGTCAAGGCGGTGCTGAAGTCCCGTCAGGCGAAGGCATCTGAAAATGCGGTGGTTGTGGAGTTACCGTGGGTGAAGCGGCTGGGCTGGCTTCAGAAACTGGGCTTCGGCGGCAGCGCGTTGCTTGCTGTTGAGCACATCTACCACGGCGAAATCACCTTCGTCCCGCCGTTCCTGACTGCGATGAACTCTCCGGAGACCACGCAGGAGATGCTCCATGAGATGGGCACGGTCGGCACGTCGATGGCGCTGCTGATTACTGTAGTCTGGGCTGCGATGTGTGCGGTGGACCATGTCCTCGCAAAGAAACATTCCACAGCCACTGAGGAAAAATAGCCATGTGCGAGTTGATGACCATTGCGGCAGCCGTGGTATTCACCGTGCTGTATTTTCGCTTTCGTGACGGCGTGCATGCCCGCAGCCTCTTCAATACGATGATGATGTTCTGGGGTGCCGCGCTGATGTGGAGCGTGGACTGCGTCTTCAGCTTCCGGGAAGGCGAGGGGTTCTTCGACCTCAGTGCCCACGATGCCATCCTGGGGCTTATCATCCTGGCTTGCGGACTGGTTTTCTTCGCATTGAGCGCCTGGCGGGAAAAGGCATCTCCCACCGCTTGAAAAGACGCTGTTGTGGAAAGAAGATTTTCCACGAGTTATTTTGGGGAACGACTTTAGTCAATATTACGAAGCACGCGGCTTTGTGCCAGAGACATGGACGGTCGTGCCCCACGACCGCCCTCGCCAAAAAATCGCCCAAAACATAGTACCTTGATATGGATTAAGGCGCGCTTTACGATGATAGACTTCCCAAAAGTTGTGTTTTTGATATGGTTTTGGGAGTTTTACGCAAACAAGTCCTCTCCCGCGACCTCGCTATGAACAAGCGAGCGATGGCCACCTTTCGCCAGCCCATCGGCGGTGATCAGGGTATGGACCAACGCATCCCGGGTATGCGTGACTTGTCGGAAAATCTCCATTCGATCCTGCAGCTTCTGCGCGAACTCCTTGGAAATGAGATATTCTCCGGAAGAGAACTTGGCTTCGCACAGATGGATGATATGATCTGCACGGGAGATAAGCAGGTCGATTTGTGCGCCCTTGTCGGGCAGCCCTTTTGAACTGCTGTCCTTACTGGGCACGTATCGCCAGGAAGAGACCCTTGTCGCCATTCCGGAAATGCCCAGGGCCTTTCGGATTTGTCCGAGATGTGTAAGCGCGACCAGTTCAAAGGTGAGACCCTCCCACGAATGTACTTGCGGCTCAAGAAAATGATGTGCCCAGAACTCCGGGTCGTAGGTGTGCATGTCCTGGACAAACTTCAGATGGAAGAGCGTGTAGAAATCCTGAAGCCGGTAGATGCATCTGTTGGAATGCAGGCCGAATTGCGAATATACGCCGATGAAGTCACAGCGTTCGAGGTTCCTCAGGAGCTTGGTCAGGGCACCGCCCGAGCATCCCGTGGCTTGGATGAGTTCATCGCGCGTCATCCCGTCGTGACGCCGTGCCAAGGCCTGCACGACGGCGATGTAGCTTTCTGCCTTCGAGAAGAGCGCGGTATACAATTCATCGAACTCGTGGTGCAGGAGGCCTTCCCGGCGGAAGATGAGCTGGTCGATGTTCTGCGGAAGACTCAGCGAGGCGTCCAGAAGGCTCCAGTAATACGGTATGCCTCCAAACACCATATAGCATTCCAGAATCTGATGGTTTCCCCACTCCATGTCATGAGCCAGAAGGTACTCCCGGCATTCCCTAAGGGTGAATGGCCGCAGATAGAGCTGACGGGTGATGCGCTGATGCAGTCCGCCACGGTTCGCAATCAACTTGTCAGCCATCCATGAGGTGGCACTGCCGCTGGCAATCAGCACAATGTCGTCCCGATACATCGCCCAGCTGTTCCAAAAGTACTCCAGTGCCGCAACGAAGTCGCTTTTCCGGGTGTCAATCCACGGCATCTCGTCAAAAAAGAGCACCTTTCGCTGCTTCAATGGCAGAGTTTCCAGGTACGCCGCCAATGCATCGAAGGCTTCAGACCAGGAGCGCAAATCCGGCATCCGGACATTGCCGCTGTACTTGACTAGGGCCTTACGGAAATTCTGAAGCTGGACGGCCGCGCGAACCCGATGGGCACCCACATATAGAAAGTCAAACCGGTCGTCGAAAAAACTCCGCACCAGAAAGGTCTTGCCTACTCGACGGCGCCCATATAGCACAATGAACTCCGAACGCCGTGAAGACACGGCCTGGCTAAGGAGCTCGCACTCGCGCTCCCGACCGATGCGCTTTTCCATGGTTCCTCCGACTGGGTTGGTGATGACGTTTCCAAAAGACTTTGAGGATACTATAATACGCCATATAGACATTTCAAGAATATTTTGGATGCTTTACGACGATAAATTTCCCAAAAGTTATGTTCTTGGTATGTTTTTGGTCTGTTTACGACGATAAACTCCCCAAAAGTTATGTTTTTGATATGTTTTTGGACTGTTTACGACGATAAATCGTCCAAACGTTTTTTGGGGATTCTTGGACCGGAAGGAAAGCAAAAGGAGCTACAGACTGCGACGGGGCTGACGCGTCGTGGAGTCGAGTGGAACCTCAAGATGCTTAAGGCGCATGGCCAGCTTCGTCGTGTTGGCTCTCCACGTGGCGGGCACTGGGAGGTTATCAATCCTAGTTCCAATTGAAATTCCTTCTGTCTGCGTACATTCACGACTAGTGCACAAAGAGCACTAGTGGCAATGTGATTTACTCAGAGAGGAGTTCGGGAAGCAATTCTTTTGTGGAGAAGCCGGCGGCTCCCTGATGTCCGCCTCCGCCGTAGCGCTTGGCGATTGCCGAGACATTGACGTTCGGCTTGGCGACATTATCCGTATAGATTCCATACGACCAGCTTTTCCCGTTGAAGGAGAAGAGGAGCATTGCGTCATGGATGGCGGGGTCGAAGCCGTCTTGGATGGAAGTGGAGCCGTGTCCGGCGGAGTTGAAGCAGTAGATTCGCAGTCCCCAGATATTTCGGACGAATGCGGATTCTTGACGCAATTTGTTGTAGTGGATTCGGTTGTATTCTTGAATCAGGCGTCCTTGTGCAATCAGTTCATCGCACCAGGCGTCGTTGCAGTAGGCTTCGGCGTTGGGCAGCAGGAAGTCCGGATTGTGGAAATTGGCGGGGTTGAGGCGTTCCAGAATCAACTGGGTGGCATAGAAGAACGGCATGGCCTCTTGCTGGAAAAGCGGTTCTCGGCTGTTGCGGAAGGTGTCTTGGTCACCGGTGAGGCGCAGGAAGCGCGGCAGCGGAGTCTTCTCGAAATACATCCAGGACAGCTCGGCTCCGCAGATCAGTTCGCCTGGTTGGCAACGCAGACCGTCCACATCGTTGTAGCCACGTTCGATGGCAGTATTAATGGAGGAGAAGTGGTGGTCGATCCAAATCAGATGCTTGTTTGCCTTGAGCCATAGCATCGTGTCGGGCGGCAATGTGTAGTCCACAACAATCACGGTGTCAAACGCCTGAAGATCTTCTGGGCCGGGGATGGCAGACGGATTGTCATAGTTGAGCTTCAGCGTCTGGGCATCGGGGTTGTGAAGACGCGCGATGGCGCCGGCGGCATAGCCGTCCAGGTCGTGGTGATGGATGATGATGGTCTTCATGGCGGAAAAGAAAAAAGCGGCGTCCAGGTTCTGGCTGGGCGCCGCCGGTGATTTATTAACAATATAACATACTTTGTGTTAGAAATTTACGGCAAATTTAATCACTGCAAATACGACTCCGATGAGGGCGAGTGCGACGACGACGCCGACGGAGTATGCGACAACGCTGGGTTCCTCTTCCTCTGGAACGGGAGGCGGCGCAACAGGTGCGAAGCGCGGCTCGGCCTGCTTCACCTTCATTGGGGTAGGCGCGGGTTCTGCTTCCGGTGCAGGCTTGGGGGCCTCTTGGG
>JAFXSU010000200.1 GCA_017525435.1 Victivallales bacterium | reverse complement strand
GGGGAACAGACATTTCGTGGATCACACGAAATAACGCAATGCTATATTCCCTGTAACGGCACCTGACTAAGCCGGGATTTCAAGCAGCCGGGGTACGGGGGCGGCAGCTCCCGTAGAATTTGTAGAAGTGCAATAGGGTGCTCTCGTGGACATCTCTTCAGGCATTATATTGTACCTGAATCCGTGAGTTTTACTCTGTGCTGGCGTTGGCACCAGCACAACGCATTTTCCGTCGGCGAGGCGCCGACGCTACATCCTTTACGCAAATTCACGGGATTCAGGTTGTAAGCAATTGCGACTCGCTTGTAAGCCATCGTAACCAGGTCCAAGCCCTTTTTAGCAATACACATTCATGGATTCCCCCTTTGAAATTCCGCAGGATTTCCCCGTGCCACCGGAGCCGCCGGCCGGTTTGAAAGTCTATCAGGACGAGCGTGGCGAGGTACTTTCGTCCCCGCGTCAAAGCCGTGTGGGCGCGGTATTTCTGTGTGTCTGGCTGGTCTTTTGGTGGATTGGGATAGCCAAGCAGCTGCATGCACTTTTGACCACTTCTCAGGGGCCGACCGGCTGGTTCTTCTTTGCACTCTTCTGCATCCCTGGCGTGGTGGTGCCGTTTGTCGTGTTGGGGATGCTCTTCGGTGCGCAGGAACTCAGTTTCAAGTATGACGGCGAGGTAATGTGCTGTCGTCGATTCGGATTCCTCAGATTTGCGAAGAAGTCCTTCTATCCCAAGGATGTGCAGAGAATTTCCGTACGGCAAGCGCTGGCCTACACGAAAAACCATGACCGCATCAACCACCCGACCTCGACTTCCACGTTGGAGATCGTTTTGCCAGGGGACACATTGCGCCTGATGTTCCTCAACGATCCCGACCAGGCAATCGCAAAGTATTGCGGTGCGCGCATTCGTTCCGCACAGAAGACTTTCTAAGGAGGCATCTGCGTGGCTTTGAGCGAGGCGTTTTCGGACAACCATTTGTAGTGAATTTTCCCATCACGAAATAATGAAACGCCTGTTACAAGTCTTGCTGTTTTGGAACGCACTTGGCACGGGAGTATTTTTCGCCTTGGGCGTGCTGATGGTTCTGCCCTGGCTTTTGTTGACCTACGGATGTCTGTGGCCGATGGGGACAACAGGTGCATTGGAAGCCATCGTGGGCAGCTGGCTTGACCCAATCTGCCGAATTGTCGTCAAGTTACTGCTGTACTATGCTTTGCTGATATTATTCCTGGGGTGGCTTCGATGCGTGTGCCACAATCCCAATCGGACACGCAGTCTGGTCTGGGCAGCGGTGACGCTCTGCCTGATTTCAGCGGTGGCGGGCATTTTCTTGAACCGGATGGACGAAGAACTGAGGTGGGTTTTGGCGTTGACAGGAGTGCTCTTGGCATTGTGCTGGACGATGCATCTGCGGATTCGACTGTGGCAGTCCGTTCTAATGTTGTCGCTGTGGGGTGGCGGTCTCATTCTTCTGGCGATGATCTGCAATGATATAGCAATAGTGCCAGGGAGCGGTTGGAAATTATTGCTAGCGGATATCCCATGGTGTACCGGCCATGTCTGGGGACTGTTGGCGGGACTTGGTGTTTTGGCGGTGCTAGGCGCGTACTGGTGCGCGGGGTTGGCGATTGCGCGGGCGACGGCGGTTCCCCTTCGGCGGCTGGCCGGATGGAGCACGCGAACGCTCTGGGGGGGTGGTCGGGCTGGTCTATGTATTCACGCTGGCTCTGGTGGTCCATGCGCAAGTCCGCACCCGAGCTGCACGGCATCACCTTGCGGTTCATTTCAAACGGCAGATGACATTGACTGCGGCTGAGGAACATTACTATCAAGGTCGTCGGCGTGACCCGGAGTTCTGGCGGCGCGTGGAAGATCTGGTGAAGGAGATGACGGAGACACTGAACGGCGCAGTGAACTGCGATGTCCCGCAGTTGCTGTCCAGACCTTTTGGAGTGCTTCCAGAAGAGTTGCACGCAGAATGGAAGCGTGTCCTGCTGGCGAATCCCGTTGCCCAGACACTGCATGATCTATTGGATGGCGAAATTCCGGCGGCGGAGCGCAACTACTCAGAGGGGATGTGGATGAAACTCCCGGAATTTGAACGGCTGCGGTCGCTGGCGCGCATGGAGATATGGCGGCTGCGCTTTGCCGTCGAGGATCGCGATTCAGCGGCCGCCTTGGAGGCGTATTCGCGTTTGGAGAAAATCTGTGCTTGGCTGGAGGACGACGGTCTTTTGATTGCGCAATTGGTGGCTTGCCGTCTGGAGCTCGATTTGCAATTGGAAGCGCTTGCAATGCTGGCGACCAGCGGACTTGTGTCGGAGGAGTGGCTTCGGGTGCAGTCCGAGAAGCTGATGGCTGCCGAGGAGAGGTGGCCTGACCGCGAAAGAGAGGTGCTCTATTTCGAGGCGTGCTTTCTGCTGGATGCTTTGCGTGTGCTTGGCCATGGCGGGCGGGTGTTTCCCGGAGAAAGCACCAATGTCGTCTGCATGGATGACCTAAAGTGGTTTTTGCCGGCAGCCTGGTGGCGGGTCGCCGGAGAGAATGCGGAGTTCATTCGTCGCTTTGAGCGAGGGAGTTTCGCCGAATTATCAGAGTCTGACGGTATTACAATCAACTGGGCATTGCTGAGGTGGGCACAGTCTTGTCGCTCGGCGGAGAAGATGCTCAGACGACGGCTGGCGGGCTGGCGTGTAGCATGTGGACTGCTGACGGCGGAGTTGACTAAACGACGCACCGGCGACTATCCGGAGACTCTGGAAATGCCACCGGAGCCGTTTGCCGAGGGAAACTTGCGGTACTTTAAAGGAATAATGGAACGGCCGGTATTTGTCTGGCGCGAAGATGAGTCCGGCGAGAGCCACTGGGAAAGAAAAGTGACGGAGGAGACAAGCGTGGAGGTCTGGAGCGTCGGACCGGACGGCAAGGAGGACACCGAGGGAAAATACGATGACGTGAAGTATTACCTGGCACACTAGTACTTGCGTGGAATGTGGACTGGCTACTCCGCATCGCCGTTTTCCAATGACCTGAATCCGTGAATTTTACTCTGTGCTGGCGTGGCGCCAGCACAACGCATTTTCTGTCGGCGAGGGCGCCGGCAGTACATCTACTTACAATTCACGGATTCAGGGATGGTTCAAAGTCGTTGAGTAACGGATTGAAGCGGTAGCCTGGTGCTTGGTGGAACTCCAGCGTCTGTAGCAGGATGTGGTGGCTGAGGCCGCCGTCCCTCCACTTTTGGCGTGCGTCGTCGGCCTCTTCGTCGGAAATCTGGAAATCCTGGTCCAGATCGGTGCTTAGGCAATTCACAATGAGTTTCTTGCGAAGATACCGCCCTTGTGGTGCCATGATCCGTCCAAGCAATGCAAAAGGTGGTGGCTCGTTGCCGGGTGCGAAATCGCAGTTGAACTGAAAGGTCAGGGCAATGCTTTCTCCGTCATCCAGGCAGTCATCGTGGTTGCCTTGGTTGCGGAGTTGTTGACGGACCTCGGCATCACAGTCCAGATATTGGAATTCTCCGGCGGCAAGGTTGGCTGGCTGCGCACCGATGATTCGTATTCCGTAGATGTTTTCTTCGTCTTCCAATGCGATGCCGAATGGTCCGGCGAGTGGTTCTCCGCATTTGAGGTATTCCCAGTCTTGGGCTATGGCGTCGTTTCGGGTGACAGTGAACTTGACGGTATAAGTTCCTGCAACATCATGGGTTGGTGTGGTCTGCAATGCAAGCCAGGCGGAACTCCGAAGGCTGAAAGTGGTCATCGGTGTGGCGAACTGGTCCAGCTGATAAGGCTGGGTTTCAATTTCTTCTCCGAATTGGAAGTATTCTATTGGACCTTTTCGGAGGGCGCAGATATTGAAGAGCGTAAATGGCCCAGGGACCCCCGCTTCAAGAAGGTCGCCGGTGTCGAAGACCATCTCGACTGGCCAACGGCCGCTGCCGAGGTCCTCCGGTCCTTGGAATGCAGGTGCGACCTGGGTGCTGCCGATAATCTGACCTGCGGAGTTACGGAGCGTTGCGGTGAAATCGAAATTGTTCTCCAGGTCAGTAGGAACCTCGACATGGAAACGGATATGAAGCAGAACTCTGTGCTCGCGTCCGTCCGGGCAGACCGTCTCAAGCCAGTCTTCTGCATCGGCCAAATGAAATGGCGTGTCCGCGAAATCTCGCCAGTGGAATGTGCCGATTGGGTGGCTATGAATGGTGTCTAGGAGCTTGAAGGAACCACCTGGCGCATGATATTCGAGGGTGAGTTGCCTGACCACATATCTCCCGTCTGCCTTGGAGCCATAGATGGCTTTTCCGTCGAACTCTATGTCGAAATGAAGCTTGCCGGCTTCAGTGGCGGTAACGTTGCATCCTCCTTGGACAATTTCCGTGCCGTCCGAAGAACATAAAATGGCAGACACGGCGTAGTCGCCGGGGCGCGACACCGTGGCGTCCACAGGCAGCCGGATGGCTTTGCACATTGTCGGGTTGGAGAAGTAGCTGAAACAGTAGTCGGAATACTTTCCCGGAATCTTGGTTGCGGAGGATGAAAGGGGCTGAATCTTTCCTGTGACCAAGTAGTTGCCGTATCGGACTTTGGTCTCGGAGGCCGCTTCGCCAAACTGGTCGAGCCATTCTGCCTGGAACTCGTATTCGCCTTCCGGGAGTTCGGGGAAGTTAGCGGTGTAAAGGCCGTTTCCTGCGTAGTTGAGGGCGATGGTCGTTGGTTCAGGCGATGGCGGTTTCGAGTTGTCGTTCCCATTGGGAAGGAACCATGGCATGTAGCGGCACCGTAGCGGAAGGTTGTCCGCCTGGATGACCTCATCGCCGCGCTCCAACCAGACCATGATTTGATGTTGCTCCGTGTCCTCCAGCCGGATTTTAGGCTCAGGTGCGATGCCGGAGAATTGACACGCGGCGGAGACGCAGATGTCAAGGGGACTGGGATTTTCTACGCGGACTCTGTAAACTCCTTTGGGAAGATTGGCTCTTTCCAGCATTCGGATTCCAAAGAGATTGGCAATTTCATCTTCTTCCAATGCAGGAGCTTCTGGGAATGTCAGCGCAGTGCCGTCTGGCTGAACAAGGGCGATGCGCGTATCGGAGTTGGTACGCGTGCAGAGGAAGGCGGCATGTTCGGTATTCTCCAGCAGTTCGAAGCGGATGTCAACTGTCTGGCCTGGCTCGACGATTGCGTCCTTGATTAAAGTGTGGTCGGGCTGGAAGGAAGGGGTGATAGTCCGCAATTCGGCAGGGGGTGGCGGCATAGCCTCCATAGTCTTTTGGAGGGACTCGATGGCGGCTTCGGTGGCGGATGGACGGCGGATTATCCGAGTGACGCCTGCCGCTGAAGCGGAAGCCGAACGCAGGTCGGGATTTTTCGGGATGATGCTGGGTGGCAATTCGAGCAAGGATTGGGCAAAACTGGCGAGGACATTTCCTGAGCCGACAAGGATGATGTTGTTGTGTGCGAAACGACTGTCCACGGAGGTCAGGGGGGAATTGGAGACTTGGGTATTCAGAGCATGGGCACTAATGACGGAGACAATGCCGTCGCCTTGCCGTCTCCAGTCTGGGCTGTCAAAGTCATGACCGTAACTGAAGCGGCCCAACTTGCTGTATTGGTGACCATTGCCGATTCGCCCGGTGACTGTGGCGATGGACGCGACGGGGTTTATAAACTTTTGGTTGAACACCTGACAATTTTCCGGGGTGAGGCTGAGCAGGCCCGGAGTGATTTTGCGGTAGGCGGGTTCGGCGGCTTGCGCCGCCTTGGACAATGCTTTTTCTAGCAGATTCTTTGGGTGTGCCAAGATGTTCGCCAGGTAGCTGCCTGCATTTGGCGTGGCGACTTGGTGTAGTTCCTTCACATGTTCCGAGGCGTTTCCCGCAGTGTCGATGAGTACTCGGCTGTCCAGGCCGCCCTTGCTGTGGGCGATGATATTGAACATACGGACATGGTAACTGTTGGCATGTCCCGCCAGTTGATCAGCCAGAAGTCCGCCGTTTGTTTCTGGTGAATTGTCCATGGGTGCACTGCCCATCTCGCAGGGGATTCCCCAGCTGTTTCGAATGACCTCGTGCATAAAGTCCAGGGCGGCAGGGCCATTGGGTGTCCAGCCATGAACCAGAAAGATAGGTCGTGGTGCATAGATTTGGAGAGCCATGCTGTAAAGTTCAAGATACCATCGCTTTTCAGAATTTGCGGAATCAATGATGATTTCCAGTTCATTGACACCGATGCTGCCGGGGGATTCGGGAAAGTTGATTTCCTCGCAGGGGATTTCGAAGGTATTGAGAAGCCACAGATTGTCTTTGCCAGTGAGTTTTCCCACCTCATGTCCATTGAAGAACACGCGGTCGATTTCTGGTGCGTAGGGCAAGCCCTTGGCCAGGTCGTCACAGTCCCCGGCGGGGATGAGGAGTTTGGCTTTCCTTGGCATCAGGGCAATGGCCATCTGCTGGTTGCGCTCCTGCTGATTGCCATAGTAGCGAGTGATGACGATGGTGGCGTGGTATCTGCTGGCAGGGCCCCACTGATGGACGATGCCCGGCTCGGTGTGGGCGAAAACTCCGGCGTCGGGATCGGTTTCAAAGCTGATGGGATAGGTGGAGCGCAATGCGGACTCCGGTTGGTCAAGGTCGCCATGGGTGGCGGATGTTGAGCTTGGAAGGGATGCAAGAAGACAGATGGCGAGCGTTAGCAGATGGGGCAGGGTGTTTGGGGACATAGGCTCTCCGTTAGTTGGCTGGGTGGGAAGAACATGCGATGTAACGGGCAATCTCGGCGCGGAGTGCCGTGACGGCGGAGTCCCGCGAGTCTGGCGGGAGGTATTCGGGGCGGGGACGGGCAAACAGGGTGACGGCACTCAGAACGAGGAGGATGATTGGCAGTCGGATGGTCATTGGGTAAGTCGTAGATAAAAGTAAGTGGAAACACACCACACTAAGTGTGAGCACACCAACAGTCCTGAATCCGTGAATTGTGGGTGGATGTACTGCCGGCGCCCTCGCCGACAGAAATTGCGTTGTGTTGGCGTCCCGCCAGCACAGAATACAATTCACGCGATTCGGGACAGTGGTTTCGGTGAGAATTTTCCGTACCTTCCACACCATATTGGAGGAAAGAAGGATTTCCAGTCGGTTTTTCGACAATCTCAGTTTTTGAGATTCCGGATGAAATTATATTATTGTATAATCCAATTGATGTATTTAGGAGATTTCTTGAGAATTTACGCAGAACACCATGGAATACTTGACTTTGGCAAATGGAATGCAGATGCCCATCCTGGGTTTCGGCACCTATCTGATTACGGACGCTGGTGAGTGCACGCGGAGTGTGGCGGCCGCCGTGGAGAACGGCTACCGCCTTCTTGACACAGCGCAGATTTACGGCAACGAGGCCGCTGTCGGCGAGGCGATTCGTGCCTGCGGTATGCCGCGCGAGGAACTTTTCCTCATCACCAAACTCTGGTTCGACTCCTATGAGCCAGCCGCCGCGCGACGGGCAATTGGCGAGTCGCTGAAGAAACTCGGCACGGACTATCTGGACATGGTGTTGCTTCATTGGCCATATGGAGATACCTATGCCGCATGGCGAGTGCTGGAGGAGTTTCATGAACAGGGAGTCATCCGTGCTTTGGGAGTTTCCAACTACACGCCGGATCGCCTGGTTGATTTGATGCATTTCCACCGCGTGGCGCCAGTTCTGAACCAGATTGAAGTCAATTTGTGGTGCCAACGGCAGACAGAGCGTCCCTGGCAGGAGAAACTAGGCGTGGCGATACAGGCATACGCGCCGATGGGCCGCAAGCGTCCGCCAGAGTACTTTGACGACCCGGTACTTGTCGCCATGGGGCGAAAATACAATAAATCGGTGCGGCAGATTATGTTGAGGTTCCTGATCCAAAAGGGCGTCGCAGTCATTCCTAAATCTGTTCATCCAGAACGTATTCGAGAGAACATCCAGGTCTTCGACTTCACCTTGAATGCAGAGGAGATGTCCGTGCTGACCGCCTTCGACCGTGCCGAACCGCTTATCGGCGATCCGCAGAATCCCAACCGCGTCGAGCGTCTGCTCGGGATGTGAAGCATTCATTTGTGCAATAGTGCGATAGGGCGGGGGAAGTTTGGGTGTCGTGGCTTGCGGGGGGTATTGGGCAGATTATATTATGTCTTCTTCCCAAATATCCACTAACTTAACACATTTTCCATGAACGAACTTGCAGGCAAGGCGGTCCCAGAGTCGATGTATCTGGACATTCCGGCGTTGGTGTCGGGCTATTACACAGGCAAGCCGGATCCGGCGGTGTTGGAGCAGCGCGTGGTCTTCGGAACCAGCGGTCACCGCGGCACTCCCCTGAAGCTCTCCTTCCAAGAGAACCACATTCTGGCAATCACACAGGCCATCTGCGCCTATCGTGCCAAGGTCGGTGTGACTGGACCGCTTTTCCTGGGGCGTGATACGCATGCGCTTTCTGGAGCCGCGCACTCCACGGCGCTGGAGGTTCTGGCGGCCAATGGTGTGCAGGTCTTTGTGGCGGCGAACAACGCCTATACTCCGACGCCGGTGGTCTCACACGCGATTTTGAATTACAACGCCAAGCGTAAGAAGGATTTGGCAGACGGCATCGTAATTACGCCCTCCCATAACCCACCGACCGACGGCGGATTCAAATACGACCCCACTACCGGCGGGCCGGCGGATACCACTGCCACCAAATGGATTGCCGACGAGGCGAACCGACTCCTGGAGAAGAAACTCCAGGGAGTCAAGCGCGTCACGCTTGCGCAGGCACTTGCATCTGGATGCATCCACGAATACGATTATCTGACACCGTATGTCGATGACCTCAAGAATATCATCGACTTCGATGTCATCCGCGCCTCCGGCATCCGTATCGGCGCGGACGCACTTGGCGGCGCAGGGCTGGGCTTCTGGGTGCCAATCGCACAGAAATACGGTCTGGATCTCACGCTGATGCATGGCCGTTGCGAACCCGATTTCCGCTTCATGTCCATCGACCACGACGGCAAGATTCGCATGGACTGTTCGTCGCCGTACGCGATGGCTGGACTGGTGAAGCTCAAAGCGGACTACGACATCGCCTTCGGCAACGACCCCGATTTCGACCGCCACGGCATCGTGACGCCCTCCCACGGGCTGATGAACCCCAACCACTACCTCGCCGTTGCCATCGACTACCTTTACCGGAACCGCAAAAAGTGGTCGAAGAAGCTCGCCGTCGGCAAGACGGTCGTCTCTTCCAGTTTGATTGACCGCGTAACAGCACGGCTGGGTCGCAAGCTGATCGAAGTCCCCGTGGGATTCAAGTGGTTTGTCCCCGGGCTGTTGGATGGTTCGATCGGCTTTGGTGGTGAAGAGTCTGCCGGCGCGAGCTTCCTGCGCAAGGATGGAACGACCTGGACGACGGACAAGGACGGCATCATTCTCGCGCTCCTTGCCTGCGAAATCACCGCGCGAACAGGCCGCGATCCCGCACTTCATCACGATGACCTCGTGGCCGAGTTCGGCCCCGCCTGGTACGAGCGCCACGACCAGCCGGGTACTCCCGAACAGAAGGCCAAAATTGCATCATTTACACCTAAGTCGTTGCATATAAATGAATTAGGTGGAGAACCGTTGACTGGGGCATTTACTGCGGCACCTGGCAACGGAGCATCCATCGGCGGAATCAAGGTCACTGCGGAGCACGGTTGGTTTGCCATGCGGCCCTCCGGTACCGAGAACGTCGTGAAGATCTACGCTGAAAGTTCCCTTTCCGCCAAACACTTGGCACAAATCTTCGCGGACGCCGAAGCCCTGCTGAAAGGTTAGCGGTTGGAGGAGTCTTAAGTTTAATGGAAAAAGGTTAAAGTTCAGGTCGCTGGTTCTCTGGGACTTTCCGAGACTTCCGAGACCTCCGGGACCATTTCACATTTCACATTTCACATTTCACATTTCCTGATGTCTTCCGAAACACCCACTTCCTTTGACCCCGAGGCATTGTCCACCAGCCATTCCGTGGAGTCGTTGCGTCTCGGTCTGAACTGGCATTTGTCGCATACGCAGGCCACCAGCGAATACAAGGAAACCGACAACGACTGGTACCATGCATTCTCGGCGACCTTGCGCGACCGTCTGGTCACGCAGTGGATGAAGACGCAGGACACCTACTCCAAGCAGCAGTCGCGTCGTGCCTACTACCTCTCTTTGGAGTTTCTGATTGGCCGTCTCCTGGGCAACAACGCGATGAACCTCAAGATGTATGACGCATGTGCCATCGCATTGAAAGGCAGCCGTCTGGAATGGGAGGACCTTCAGGAACTCGAACGCGACCCCGGCCTCGGCAACGGCGGATTGGGGCGTCTCGCCGCGTGCTTTGTGGATTCGCTGGCGACCATGCATCTTCCCTGCATCGGATACGGGTTGCGCTACGACTACGGCATCTTCCGACAGCAGATTGTCAATGGCGCTCAGGTCGAAGAACCCGATACCTGGAAGCAGGACGGCTATCCGTGGGAATTCCGGCGTCCCGACCGCGTCCACACGGTCTGTTTTGGCGGAGAAATCCGCCAGTTGGACGTGGACGGTCGTCCCGTTTGGCGGTGGTTCCCCTCTGAGCGCGTACTGGGCATGCCTTACGACATCCCTGTTGTCGGCTACGGCGGGCAGACCGTCAACAACCTTCGCCTTTGGTCGGCGCAGGCCTGCAATGACTTCGACTTCCAGGATTTCAACCAGGGCTCCTATGTCGAGGCGGTCGAAAGCCGCATCATGGCGGAGAATCTCACCCGCGCCCTCTATCCCAACGACAACATCGCCCAGGGCAAGGAGTTGCGCCTGCGTCAGCAGTACTTCTTCGTGGCGTGCAGCCTGCATGACATCCTGCGACGCCATCTCAAGGAGGGCGGCACACTTCAGAATCTTCCCGAGAAGGTCACCATCCAGCTTAACGACACCCACCCCACGCTCGTCATCCCTGAACTGATGCGTGTGCTGGTGGACGAAAATGGGATGGCATGGAACGAGGCGTGGGAGATCACGCGTGCCTGCACCAACTACACCAACCATACCATTCTGCCTGAGGCGCTGGAAAAGTGGTCCGTTCCGTTGTTCCGCAAGTTGTTGCCGCGTCATTTGCAGATTATCTTCGACATCAACAGCCGCTTCCTGAACGAGGTCAGTGCACATTATCCGGGCGACATGGAGAAACTTCGCCGGATGAGCCTGGTGGAGGAGGGCGGCTCGCAGTCATTGCGCATGGCGAATCTGGCGATAATTGGCTCCAGCCATGTCAATGGCGTGGCGAAAATCCACTCCGACATCCTCAAGAACGACATCTTCCGGGACTTTGCCGAACTGTGGCCGGAGAAGTTCCTGAACATGACCAACGGCATCACCCAGCGCCGCTGGTTGCTGCTGGCCAACCGCGACTTGGCACGGCTGATTTCTTCCCGCATCGGCGAGGAGTGGATCACCGACTTGTCGCAACTGCGTAAGCTGGAGGAATTCGTGGAGGACGATGCGTTCCTGGAGGAACTCATGCATGTCAAGCATACCAACAAGTTGCGACTTGCCACGGAGATCGAGCGCACGGTCGGAGTGACCGTGGATCCGGACTCCATCTTCGACGTGCAGGTCAAGCGCCTCCATGAATACAAACGCCAGCTGATGCTGGTGCTTTACATCATCACCATCTACAATCGCCTGAAGAAGAATCCCGAGCTGGACTTCCCGTCGCGCACCTTCATCTTTGCCGCCAAGGCCGCACCGGGCTATGCGATGGCGAAACTGATCATCCGGCTCATCCACGCAGTGGCGCACAAGGTCAATGACGACCCGCAGGTCGCAGGCCGCCTGAAGGTGGTCTTCCTCCCCGACTACCGTGTCTCGCTGGCGCAAGTCATCATCCCCGCAGCCGATGTCTCCGAGCAGATTTCGCTGGCGGGAACCGAGGCCTCCGGCACTGGTTGCATGAAGCTGATGCTCAATGGCGCATTGACCATCGGGACGCTGGACGGCGCGAATGTCGAGATGCGCCAGGAGGTCGGACCGGAGAACATCTTCATCTTCGGAATGACCGCCGATGAAGTCGCCGAACGACGCGCCACCTACTCGCCTTGGGACCTCTACCACACCGATCCGGAGATCCAGGAGACCATCGCCGCCATCCGGGACAATCTGTTCTGCCCGCTCGAATCCGGGCTCTTCCAACCCATCGTCCAGGCGCTGTTGGATTTCGGCGACCAGTATATGCTTCTGGCAGACCTCAAGAGCTACATTGGCGCGCAGGAGCGTATCAGCCAGTTGCACCGTGATCCGAAGGCCTGGGCACGGATGTCGCTTCTCAACATCGCGCGTTCCGGGAAGTTCTCCAGCGACCGTACTATCGGTGAATACGCTGAGCAGATTTGGCATATCACTCCCGTCATTCCCGAAGAGAACCCCTGATGGCAAGAACCAAATTGCTCTGCTTTGACCTGGATGGCACGCTCTATCTGGATGGTGTGCCCTATCCAGGTGCAATCGAGGTGATTGAGAAACTTCGTGCCAGCGACCTGGAATACTGTTTCGTCACCAACAACAGCTCCATCGCACCGCCGGACTACTGCGAAAAACTGCGCCGAATCGGTTTTCCACTGGAACCGCGCAATGTGATGAGCAGCTGCGAGGCGGCGTGCCACATGCTGCGGAGTCTGGGAGTCGGTCCAGAAGTCTATCTGCTGGGCACGGAGAAATTTCGGCGCTGGATGGAGGGGCAGGGCTTCGTGCATTCCTTCGACCATGCGCATGCGCTGCTAATCGCCTTTGACAAGGAGCTGACTTACCAGAAGCTTCACGAAGCTACCCAATGCGTGCTTCGCGGGCTGCCCATTTACGCAACGCACCCAGATCCCGTGTGTCCGCCAGACCTCCCGGATGCGGGAATGCTTCTGGAGTATTTCAAGGCCGTGCGGCCTGGAACCATCATCCAGGGCATCGCCGGAAAGCCCCATCATTGGCTCGCCGAGGTGCTTTGCCAGCGCTTTCAGGTGGAACCCGCAGAGATGGTGATGGTCGGAGACCGCGTGGGCACCGACTTGGCTTTCGCGCAAAACAACGGCATGCGTTCGATGCTCACCCTCAACGGCGCACACATGCCGACACTTGGCGAGATGAAGCCAACGGTCATTGTTCCGCACATCGCACAGTTGCTCGACGAGTTTTGGCCCCATAACCTCGGCTGGTAGCAATTAGCAATTAGCAATTAGCAATTTAGATAGGCTTCTATGATTCGCACCGATCAAGTCATCAATACGGTTCAGATGATCCAGAAGGAGAATCTGGATGTTCGCACGGTCACCTTGGGCATCAATCTGATGGATTGCCGAGACGCAGTGGCGGACCGGATGGCCAGCAAGGTCATCCGAAAGATTGAGAAATACGCCGGCAGCCTGGTTGAGACATGCGATGAAATCGGCGCGAAATACGGCCTGGCGGTCGTAAACAAGCGTATCGCAGTGAGCCCGGCGGCGGACGTTGCCTCCGGAATGGGGCGCAAGGCGATGGTTCGGCTGGCGCAGGCACTCGACACCGCCGCCGCTTCGACCGGCGTGGATATCGTCGGCGGATATTCCGCACAGGTGCAGAAGGGCGCTTCTGCCTCGGACGAGGAACTCATCGAGTCCCTGCCAGAGGCATTGCTCTCCACCGAGCGCGTCTGTGCATCCATCAATGTCGCACACAGTCGTACAGGCATCAATATGAAGGCGGTGGGACGGCTTGGCGAAATCATGAAGGTCGCCGCCGAGGGGAGCAAAGACCGCGATGGCTTTGCCTGCGCAAAGCTGGTGGTTTTCGCCAATCAGCCGGAGGACGTGCCGTTCATGGCGGGCGCCTACCATGGCCATGGCGAGCCGGAGGCGGTCATCAATGTCGGCGTTTCGGGCCCTGGCGTGGTCTGCAGCGCACTGCGTCGCCGCATTGAGAATGACGGCGCGGAGAACCTCGGACTGGACGACTTGGCGGAGGAGATCAAGGAGACCTCCTGCCGCGTGACCCGCTGTGGCGAACTCATTGGCCGAGAGGTCGCTTCCCGTCTCGGCATTCCGTTCGGCATCGTGGATCTCTCGCTGGCGCCTACGCCGAAGGTCGGAGATTCCATCGGAGAAATTCTTGAGATTCTGGGGCTGGATGCCATCGGCGCACCTGGCTCCACTGCCTGCATCGCGTTGCTTAACGATGCTGTCAAAAAGGGCGGTGTCTTTGCTTCGCAGTCCGTTGGAGGACTCTCCGGGGCTTTCATTCCCGTGCTGGAGGATTCCGCGCTCTCACGTGCCGCGGCCGCTGGTGAACTCTCGCTGGAGAAACTTGAGGCGATGACTTGCGTCTGCTCCGTCGGGCTTGATATGATTGCGGTGCCGGGAGACACCCCCGCCGAGACGCTTTCCACTATCATTGCGGATGAAATGGCGATTGGCCTTATCAACAAGAAGACCACCGCCGTGCGCATCATTCCCGTGCCAGGCAAGAAGGCCGGCGACCGTGTGGAGTTCGGCGGACTCTTCGGTGGCGGACCTGTGATGCCTGTCCACAATCCGGGCGCCTCCGCGCGCTTCATCCGCTTTGGCGGTCACATCCCCGCCCCAATCCATAGTCTGAATAATTGATTTATATTTCCCTATAGGAAAGACAGATAAAAACCTGGTAGTCCGAGCGAGGATCGAACTCGCGACTTCCTGCTTAGAAGGCAGGTGCTCTATCCAACTGAGCTATCGGACCACCGAAAGGGAAGAAAGTTATTTTATGTTGGAGATAGTGCCGTCGGCCTCAATGCGGATGGCCTGGGCATCGTTGGCGAAAGTCCAGAACCAGGACCATTCGCCTGTAGGCGACTCTTGGGCGACATACTGCCAGTTGCCACGATATTGCTCGGGAATTTCTGTGCCACGAGACTGAAACAGTTGCATTTCCAGGTGTAATGTGCCCTCTGCCGACTGCGTGATGTTCAACTGGCCGCTTGCTCCAAACTCAATGCCGGGGATGGGGGGGCAGAAACTGGCCGTAAGGCGATTGAGCGTGAAGGTGACGAGTTCCGCTTCACCTCGGATGGTAAAGACACCATTGGGGAAGGCATGGGCGGCGTTGTCCGGCAGGAGAATGCAGTTCGGGTTGGTCGTTGTAGGGGGATTTTTAGGCATTGCCCGTTCTCCGGAGGAGATTTTCAGCGCGGTGAGGTCGTAATCCTGGTCGGTGATGAAACTGTCGGCAACCATTTTGACCAGATGTTCCCGCAGGCGTTTTTGAGCCTGGTCGAAAAGCTTTCTGGCCTGGAGTGGTGCTTTGTTGGAGGCCAGTTCGCGCACGACGGTCTGGCACTGTTCCTGCGTGGCGAGTGCGTCAGTCTGCGAAAGTTCCTCAAGATTTCGATAGACGGGGAAGGGGACCTGCCCGTAATTGACCACGGTGTCGTGGCAGGGGCGGATGGGTACGGAGAGTTTAGCGACGGGGGCACCCAATTGGTTATAGTCCATTGAGAAGAGATCGCCAGAGACCGTCCAGATTTTCATGCTCTTCCGACTGGGGAGACCGACCACCAGGTTCTCGCGGGTGGCATAGCTTCCAGCGGGAAGAGGGAGTGGGTCGAAGCCAGAGAAGGGCAACTGGAACGCAATGTCAGTGTTCGTGCCGTTATAGACCATTACGCTGGCTAAGCGTTTGGTCGCATAGTTGTAGATGCGCAAGGCGCGAACCACGCCGAAGACGCATACGCCCAAGGCGATCAAAGCGAAAGCGAACTTCTTGATGCGCTCTCCAACGGGAGTCTTCGGTGCAGCGTCGGTTGCCGGAATGGCGGCGCCTTTGGAGGAGCGTTTCTTATGACGGCCAAACTTGGGTAGTGTTGCAAAGCCGGGCAGGGGTGCCAATTCGTCAAAGCGCACTGCGATTTCCGATTGGTCGTTTTGTGGCTCCGCAACCGCGAGGGAGAGATTGAGGAGTTGGTAGAGCGGGCGCCAGACTTGTTTGGTCCAGATCAAATCACAGGAACGAAGGTTCCCCGCTTCCAACAGCTCCTGCAACTCCGAGGAGGACATCGGCTCACCTTCCGGATGGCGGGGATCCCGGTAAACCAGGCAACAGTCCACAACGCTTTCCGTGGGGACGGTCAGCATCTTCTGGCAAAATGGGCAGGGCAGATGCTGGCTCGCGGATTGGTCGTCCGCGCAGATGACTTTGCCACAGGCTTCGCAGGGAAAGAGGATCATAGTGGATACAGGCGTTTGGGAATAAATGGGGAAACAATTTAAGATAAGCCCTTTTGGGAAAATTTCAAGTCAGAGGATGCTAAAAGGGGGTACACGATGTATTCGCGGCGGGTGGCAGGTGCGTCAATTTGTCGCACCTGTTCCAGCGGTTTGAGGTGCGCTATCTTTTGGCACGAAAAATGCTATTATCCTATTTTATACACACCATTCGGCGAGAAGGCCGAGGAACTTTAGGAGGTAAACAATGAACTATGATCAACTTACTGTAAAGAGCCGTGAGGCGATTGGCGAAGCTCAGCAGCTCGCCGCGAAGATGAATCAGCCGGAATTGACGGGACTTCACCTGCTTTCCGCAATGATCGACCAGCAGGGCGGAATTACCTCGGCGTTGCTGCAACGCCTTGGAAAGGATCCCGCCGCGTTGCGTCCGCAACTGGACACGGAATTGGGGAAGCTCCCGCATGTCTCTGGTGATGTAGGCAAGGTCTTTTTGAGTGCGGAACTCAACGGCATTCTGACAAAGGCCGACCAGGCGAAGAGCGATTTCAAAGACGACTTCATCAGTGTGGAGCATTTGCTTCTGGGCATTCTTCGGCAGGATGGCGATGCCGCCAAATTGCTGAAAGCCAATGGCATCCAGGAGATGGACCTGCTCAATGCCATCAAGGAAATTCGCGGAAACCAGCGCGTGACCACCGAAGACCCGGACGCGACCTACGACGCCCTGCGCAAATACGGCCGCGACCTCACCGCCATGGCGCGCCAGAACAAACTCGACCCCGTGATCGGGCGTGACGAGGAAATCCGGCGCACCATTCAGATTCTTTCGCGGCGCACGAAGAACAACCCCGTGCTCATCGGCGAACCGGGCGTCGGCAAGACCGCCATCATCGAAGGGCTGGCAGGACGAATCGTGAAGGGCGACGTGCCGGAAGGCCTCAAGAACCGACAGCTGATTGCGCTGGACATGGGTGCGTTGATCGCCGGCGCGAAGTACCGCGGCGAGTTCGAGGAACGCCTGAAGGCGGTGCTCAACGAGGTCACCAAGTCCGACGGCCAGATCATCCTCTTCATTGATGAATTGCACACCGTGGTGGGCGCGGGTGCAGGGGCCGAGGGCGCGATGGACGCGGGGAACCTCCTCAAGCCCATGCTGGCGCGTGGCGAACTTCACTGCATTGGCGCGACCACGCTGGACGAATATCGCAAATACATCGAGAAGGACAAGGCACTGGAACGACGTTTCCAGACGGTGCTGATCCAACCGCCCACCGTGGAGGACACCATCTCCATCTTGCGTGGACTGCGCGAACGCTACGAGGTGCACCACGGCGTGACCATCCGCGATTCCGCGCTGGTTTCCGCCGCCGTCCTCTCCGACCGCTATATCTCCGACCGCTTCCTGCCGGACAAGGCAATCGACCTGGTGGACGAGGCCGCCGCCAAGATCCGTACCGAAATCGACTCGCGACCAGTGGAGCTGGACGAGGTGATCCGCCGTCGCACGCAGTTGGAGATCGAGCGCAACGGGCTGGAGAAGGAACACGATGACGCCTCTAAGGAGCGTCTGGCGAAACTGACCGAGGAACTCAGCGAGGTCAAAGAGAAGGCAAACGCCCTCCAGGCGCGTTGGGAGGCCGAGAAAAACGCCATCGGCGACATCCGCAAGGTCAAGGAATCCATCGAGCTGGCCAACCACCAGCTGGAGCAGGCGCAGCGCAATAGCGACTACGAGGCCGCCAGCAAGTTGCGTTTTGCGACCATCCCCGGGCTGGAAAAGCAGCTCGCCGATTTGGAAGAGGTCGCCCACGGACGCAACGAACGGCTCTTGCGCGAGGAGGTCACCGACGAGGACATAGCCGAAATCATCAGCCGCTGGACCCACATTCCTGTCTCCAAACTCATGCAGGGCGAGCGCGAAAAACTCCTGAAGCTTCCCGAACAACTTCACCATCGGGTGATTGGGCAGGACGAGGCGGTGAACGCGGTCTCCGAGGCCATCCAGCGGGCCCGCGCCGGCCTTCAGGATCCCAAGCGGCCCATCGGCAGCTTCCTCTTCCTGGGACCCACCGGTGTCGGCAAGACCGAATTGGCCAAAACGCTTGCGGAGAGCCTCTTCGATGACGAGAAGGCGCTGGTGCGCCTGGACATGACCGAGTACATGGAGAAGTTCTCCGTGTCGCGGCTGGTCGGCGCGCCTCCCGGATACATCGGCTACGACGAAGGCGGACAGCTTACCGAGGCCGTGCGCCGTCGCCCCTACAGCGTGGTGCTCTTCGACGAGATTGAGAAGGCGCACCCCGATGTCTTCAACATCTTGTTGCAGGTGCTGGACGACGGGCGGCTCACCGACTCCCAGGGGCGCGTGGTGGACTTCAAGAACACCGTCATCATCCTGACCAGCAACCTGGGCTCCGAGGAGATTGTCGAGGCCGGCGTGGATGACTTCGAGACCATCCGTAGCAAGGTCATGGCGCTCCTGAAGGCGCACTTCCGTCCCGAGTTCCTGAACCGGCTGGACGACATCGTTTGCTTCCACCGTCTGGAGAAGGAGCAGATCAAGGGCATTGTTCGCTTGCAGCTGGAGCAGCTGGTCTCCCGTGTGGCGCAACAGCGCATGACGCTGGAGGTCACCGATGCCGCGTGCGCGGCGGTCGCCGACGAGGGCTACGAGCCCGCCTACGGCGCACGTCCGCTCAAGCGGGTCATCATCCACCGCATTGAAAACCCGCTCTCGCTCACCCTGCTGGGCGGAAAGGCCGCCGAGGGAGACACCATTCGCGTGGACTACGACGCCGAAAAGATGGAGTTCACCTTCGACGTCCAGAAACCCGATGCGTAATGCGTAATTTAGGCCTGAGGCCTAGGTCTTGTAAGTTATGTCTTGAGCCGAAGCCCGGCGACGGCGAGAATGGGTTCCCCAGCTCGTCGGAGCCGGCGCGGGGCCGAGGCGCATCTCTTTTTGTTTCTTTTTCTTTTTGGCCTTGACGGCCGTCAGATTTCGTTTCCCGATTTACGGTAGGTTGGTTTTTCGGAGTTGCTAGCCGAAAAATCACGGGAGACGGCAGTGCATTCGGATGACTGAGGTCTGAAGGACCGAGGGGACTTGATTCCTGATTACCCCGCCAAGTGGCAGGGTGTTTTGGGAATACACGACATATTCAACAAGACTTTTGTTAGTCAATTGTCTGTTATTGATTTGCAATTCCAGGAAAAATGGTTATCTTGTCAATGTGAGAAAAAACTGGAATTCATCAAACTTGTTTTCACTCCCCAAAAGGATGCCAATGTCGAAACCTAAAAAGGAACATTTAGAAACCCCATTTATGGTGGCGGTAAAAAAGGAGATGAAGAATCGGGAAAGGCGTTTGCATACTCACGGTCCAAAACTCCCTCCCCCAAAAACTAAAATTAAAACGGACCTGCCTAGTGTATGTGAGTTTGTAAAAAAAAGATTTTTAGCCAATCTGAAGAAAGAAAAAGATAGTACCAAAAGGATGAGAAAATGGCTTTTATTCTTTGGCTCCGCAAGTTGGGAAAAGTGTCCGTATGGCACAGATGAAATGAAAAGAGACTATGCATCTTTGCCAGCCGAAAAAAACAAAGCCCGAGAATGGCTGGAGAGGCAAGGCTCAGGGAAATGGGCTAAGTGTCCCTATTCGACTTCGGAGTTTTGCATTTCAGTCGCAGAGTCCTCTTCAGAGCAGGAAAAGGCTAAAAAATGGTTATATGAGAATGTCGAACGGAAACTTGAAGAATGCCCATTTTGTACAAATTATATGTGCTCCTTGTTTATTTATATGCCAGAGTTTCGAGATTTGTATACCACGAATTCATATCGATGGCTGAAAGCAAACGGATTCGACAAATGGAAACAATGCCCAATTGATGCATCAACCTGGCTGAAACCACTAATATTCTCCAGTGTTTCTAGTCATATATGTGAAATTACTCATTGCCAAGAAGACAACATAACGCCAGAACATGATCTTGACGACTTATTAGATGAGTGGGAGTATTTTTATTTTGAACAAGATATTGGAATGAAATTTAGTATACAGTCTAATTCACCGGAATGCTCCAATGTTAATCCTTTGGGCTGCAATCTGTTCTATGGAACCACGTGCAAACAAGTCAAGGATTGTGTCAATCTAATTTTCTTACAACTTCAGAAACTTCAAGTATCCGATTCGACACAAATCATTAACAAACTTTTTCTAGATTACTCGAATTTAGCCAAACTTGGTGATATCCGATGTGACGCTTGTGGCGGGAAAAAGGTTAAAACATGCTACGCCTGTCAAGGCATGGGAAGGACTGGTATTCTTTGGTGGGCTAAAACTTGTTCCGTTTGTAATGGTTCTGGGAAAATTGTCTGCTCAAAATGCAACGGGAAAGGTAAAATCAAGGGTTTGAGGTTGCCTTGAAAACTACTCGAGTTTTCATAAAGTCATAAAATACACCTGGAGCACGCAACTGACATTTGTATGTTCATCGAAAATCACTTCCAAAAGGCTATGTTTCTCACAAGGGCACACCTAATTGAAGTTCAATTTGTGGTGTGAACGGCAAATTTCAATTTCATTGTTTCCTACTAACCACTTGTTCCCTGTAGGTGCCCTCTTGGGGAACATAGCCCAAATAAATAACGGCTGAGACACCGACGCAATGCATTACTCCCTGCTGGTGGTGCCAACAGGGAGCATATTCTAAATTTGCTAGATCGACTAGTTCTGCTAGATTTGCTAGTCCTGTAGAAGGACTAGAGTACGACCTTGTTGAGGTTGTATTCCACCAGTCCTTCGGCGCCGGCCTGCATCAGGTCCGGAATCAGGTCTCTGGCGACATGCTTGTCGATGACGGTGGTCAGCGAGAACCAGTTTTCGTCGGAGAGATGGGCGACGGTCGGCCGCTGGAGGGCGGGGAGCTTGGCGACCACTTCGTCGAGTTTGTCCTTGTGGACGTTCATCATGAGGCCGACGCGGTTTTCCGCCGTGAGGACGGCCTGCAGAAGGAGCGCGAGACGGTCCATCTTCCGGCGCTTGAAGGGATCCTGTGCGGCCGTGGGATTGGCGATGAATCGCGTGGTCGTTTCGCAGAGCGTGTCGATGATCTTGAGGTTGTTCGCCTTCAGGCTGGAGCCGGTTTCGGTGATTTCGACGATGGCGTCGGCCAGATACGGCGGCTTGACTTCGGTGGCACCCCAGCTGAATTCGACGGTGGCGTTCACGCCGTGCTCGGCCAGATAGCGTTTCGTCATACCGACGGCCTCCGTGGCAATGCGCTTGCCCTCCAGGTCCTTCGCCTCCTTGATGTCGGAGTTGTTGGGCACAGCCAGCACCCAGCGGAGCGGCTTGCGGCCGACCTTTCCATAGACCAGCTCGGCGATTTCGACGACCTCCAGGCCGTTCTCGACCACCCAGTCATAACCGGTCAGCCCGCAGTCCAGCAGGCCTTCTGCCACATAGCGGGACATCTCCTGCGCCCGCAGCAGCACGCATTGGATCTCCGGATCGTCGATGGAGGGATAGTAGGACCGAGACTGGATGTCAATCTTGTATCCAGCCTTCTGGAACATTTCAACCGTGCTTTCCTCCAGGCTTCCTTTGGGCAGACCGAGCTTCAAGACAGGCATTGTGGTTTCTCCAGTTTGTTATAAGTTTATTGTTTCAAAGGTGTTACTTCTTATAGACGGTGGCGGGGTCGAAGACGCGTTCCTCGATGACGGTCAGCGAGCCGTCCTTCTCCACGCGGCGGAAGAAGCAGCTGGGATAGCCCTCGTGGCAGGCGGAGCCACCGACCTGCTCGATTTTGAAAATCACGGTGTCCAGATCGCAATCGACGAGAATCTCCTTGACCTTCTGGATATTGCCGGAACTCTCTCCCTTGACCCACAGGCGCCTGCGGCTGCGAGTCCAATAGGTGGCCACACCAGTTTCCAGGGTTTTCTCCCATGCTTCGCGGTTGATGTAGGCGACCATCAGCACCTCGCCAGTCTGCCAGTCCTGCGCGACCGCCGGAATCAGACCATCCGCGCTTTTTGAAAAATCCAGTTCTACCATTTCGCTGTCTCCTTGTAATGCTTTTGTGAATTTTATGTTACGGCATCAGAATTACCTTATAGATACTATAATACGCTTTTGTGCGTTTAACACAATTCTTATCGCCTTTTACATCGTAACGGCAGTAATCTGCGTGATGTGCGGAACTGTCCGGCGTTGGTGAATTATTTTATAGAAATTACACAACGGAGGCGAACTATGGCAAACAACTTCAACCAATCTGCCCGACAGACATGGTTTCCGGGGCACATGCTCAAGGCCGAGAAGGCGATGACCGAGGCACTGAACCTGGTGGACCTGGTGGTGGTACTGCTGGATGCCCGTGCACCGCTTTCCACGCGGAATCCGCGGCTGGAGAATCGTCTGCTTTCGCGGCGTCCTTATGCGCTGGTGGCGAACAAGTCAGACCTAGCCAGCGGCGTGCAGAACCGCCGCTGGAAAGAGTGGTTCGAGTCGCATGGCCAGCCAATTGACTTTTTGGAGGCATCGCACCTGAAGAAGCCTGAGGCACTCACGACGCGGTGGAAGGAACTGGTGCTGAATTTGCGTCAGGAGCGCGGTGCGACGCGTCCCCTGATGCGTCCGGTTCGGCTGATGATCGTGGGCATTCCGAATATCGGCAAGTCCACATTGGTCAACCATCTGCGCACGAGGAACATCGCGAAAGTCGGGGCACGACCGGGCGTGACGCGTCAGAACCAATGGGTTCCGTTGGCTGGCGGCGTGGAACTGCTGGACACGCCTGGGCTGCTTTGGCCGCAGCTCAAGGACAAGAACCACGAGCTGCTGCTTACCGCGTTGGG
This sequence comes from Victivallales bacterium, assembly GCA_017525435.1. Classification (GTDB taxonomy): domain Bacteria; phylum Verrucomicrobiota; class Lentisphaeria; order Oligosphaerales; family Oligosphaeraceae; genus RGIG1601. The sequence continues at coordinate 3,279 of JAFXSU010000200.1, read as the reverse complement.
CAATATCCCCGACGAATCCACGGATCCCACGCTCACTGCGGAGTTCCTCATCGCGCGCTTTCAGGAACTTGGTTTGACTGATGCGCTGAAGGCACTTGACCTCCCGGAGATTTCCACCGAGCCCGCCGAAGTGCTGGAGCAACTCGCAGTGCGACGCAAGATGTTCCTGCCAGGAGGTCGGCCTGCTCTCGCCAATGCCGCACAGGGCTTCCTCAAGGACTACCGTGCGGGCCGGCTTGGGCGCTATACGCTGGAGCTCCCGCCCGCCGAAGAACCCGCAGACGACGCGAAGGAGGCGCAGGCATGAGCCGGCGTGCCGAAAACCATCTTGATGGAATTCTGCTGGTGGACAAGCCGGCGGATTGGACGAGCTTCGATGTGGTGAATTTCGTCCGCCGGAGGTTCTTGCTGGACAAGACGGGGCATTGCGGGACGCTGGACCCCTTCGCGACGGGGCTGCTGGTAATCTTGCTGGGCAAGGCGACGCGCCTTCAAGATTCGCTGATGGCTCAGAACAAAATCTACACAGGAACGATTCGGCTGGGCGAAGAGACCGCCTCCGGCGACCTCACCAGCGAGGTGACCACACGACACGAGGTTCCCGCGTTCTCCCTGGAGGAACTGCAGATGGCGGCGGATACTTTCCTAGGCGACATCCTTCAGGTGCCGCCGATGCACTCCGCCATCAAAATCAATGGCCAGCCACTCTACAAACTAGCACGAAAAGGACGCGAGGTTGAGCGACCAGCCCGTCCCGTGCATATTGACCGCTTTGCGTTGAGCAACTTGCGGCTTCCTGAGGTGGATTTTGAGGTGCATTGCTCGAAAGGCACCTACATCCGCACGCTGGGCGTGGACCTTGGCGCAAAACTGGGGTGCGGAGCGCATCTTACCGCCTTACGACGCGTCGCAAGCGGAGACCATCGCGTGGAGAACGCCGTTACAATGGATCAACTCAAGGTTTGGGAACTCAGTGATCTCGCTGAACACATGGAAAGGTTAGAGGTTAGGGGGTAGGGGTTAGAGGTCAGAGGTCAGGGGATAGGTCTCAAGTCTCAGGTTTCATGTCCAAATTGAATCACAAAGAGCATATCTTAGTCAACCATCCGGCAGAATTGTCCGCTTTTGGCAATCGCTGGGTGTTGGCATTGGGCACCTTCGACGGTGTTCATCTGGGACATCGTTCCGTTCTGAGGGAACTGCTGACGATGGCGGAGGAACTCTCGGCGTGTCCGGCGGTGATGTTTTTCGAACCGCTTCCGCGCCAGGTTTTGAATCCCACGCATCCGCCGAAACTGCTGAACACGTCGGAGGAGAAGGTTCGGCTGATGTCCAGTTGCGGGGTAAGGACGTTTGTTCGCATGCCATTTGACCTCGCTCTCGCCTCGCTCTCGCCATCGGAGTTCCTTCAGAAATACTTCTTCGAGGTTCCAGAATTACAGTTGGTCGGGCTGTGCTGTGGCGAGGAATGGCGCTTTGGGGCGCGGAACGCAGGGGATGTGGCGTTGCTGCAGCAACTGGTGACGCCTCATGGCGTTGAGGTCAGAGCGGTTCCGCCGGTGGTGTTGGACAACGAAAAAATCTCCTCCAGCCGTATCCGCGAGGCGGTGGCGAGGGGCGATCTGGCATTGGCGGAGAAGATGCTCGGTCGGCCTTACGACATCGAGGGCGTGGTTTCCCACGGAGCCGGAGTTGCCTCCACAAAACTGCATACCCCTACTGCGAATTTGGTGGACGAACGGCTGCAGATGCCGCCATACGGGGTCTATGCGGCGCGTACGAATCTGGGGGAGGGCACCGAATGGCCTGGAATCGTCTATATCGGCGATGCACCGACCTTGCGAGGGGATGGCAACGATCATCCGGTAGTTGAGCTGCATCTCTTTGACTTTCAAGGTGATCTCTATGGGAGACAACTCCGCGTGATACCCGTGGAGTTCCTGCGCGAGAGCCGAGTCTTCCCGTCCGCAGAAGCGCTTCAGGCTCAGATTCGACAGGATTTGGCAAATGCGCGGGCGGCGATTTCCCGATCGCATGCGAGCGAGAACTGAGGGTACTAATATGCTAAAATATGCAGTCATCGGCTATCCTGTGAAGCACTCCAAGTCGCCGGCGATGCAGTTGGCTGGCTTCCATGCGCTGGGCATTGATGCCAGCTACGAGAAAGTCGAGGTCGTGCCTGGACAGTTGTCTGCCGTGGTGAAACATTTTGTGGCCGAGGGCTACTCTGGCTGGAATATCACCGTGCCGTACAAGGAGGAAATCATCCCGCTGGTAGAGGTCGTTGGCGAGGAGGCACTTGCCGCACATAGTGTGAATACGGTCGTGAACCGCGACGGGCGACTCCTTGGATACTCCACGGACGGCTATGGAGTGGCGCAGGCGCTCCACCACGACTTCGGGTTGACGGCTCAGCCAGCGCGGCAGGTTTATCTTGGCGCCGGTGGCGCGGCACGGGCGGCGGCGGTCTATGCGGCGCGTCACGGTGCGAAGCACATTACGCTGGCGAATCGAACTGCCACGAACGCCGAGAGGATTGCCATGCTAATCCATTCCGCCGCACCGAAATGCGAGGTCGTGGTGACTCCGCTGGCGGAGTGCGAAGAATTGCGGATGGCCTTGACGGAGGCCGAACTGGTGCTCCAGTGCACCTCGCTGGGACTGCATTCCGGCGACCCCGTGCCCGTGCCACCGGAGTGGATTCCTGCCACCACGCCTGTCTTCGATTTCGTATATACGCCGTCGGAGTTCAAGGAACGGCTTGCAACGCAGGGGAATTGCGTCTCCAACGGTCTGGAGATGCTTCTGCAACAGGGTTGCATGAGCTTTGAACTCTGGACGGGGCACCCTGCGCCGGTTGAGGCAATGCGAAGAGCGCTATATCAAAATTAGCAATTAGCAATTAGCAATTTTAGACATTAACCTGAATCCGTGAATTTGCGTAAAGGATGTAGCGTCGGCACCTCGCCGACGGAATATGTTGTGGTGATGCCCCGTCACAACGATGTTAGCTCACGGATTCAGGGGATCGGCTAACCCTACTAATTCGGCTACCCTTGCCAGTTCGGTCAGATCGGCTTGTCCGGCTAACGCGGCAAGTTCGGCAAATTCGACTAGTTCGGCTAGATCGGCTAGATTGGCTAGATCGGCCAGATCGGCTAGATTGGCTAGATCGGCTAGATTGGCTAGCCCTGCCAGTTCGGCTAGATCGGCTAGATTGGCTAGATCGGCTAGATCGGCTAGATTGGCTAGATTGGCTAGATTGGCTAGATTGGCTAG
>JAFXSU010000199.1 GCA_017525435.1 Victivallales bacterium | reverse complement strand
GGTTCATCGCCGCGGTCTCCGGCGGAAAGGCCGTGATGGTGGCGAGTGTCTGGAGCGCATTCACACGCTCCCAGGTGTCGAAGGACGAAAGTTGGGCGAGGATGTTCGATTCCATAGTGATTTGCTTTGGGTGGATGAATGGATGAAAGGGAATTGACTTAATGTATTGCCCCTCTCGCAATTTGCCGAAAGGACAAAAAACAATATAGAAATATGTGTTTGCGACAATTTCGACATTTGCTTCTGCGCTTTTGACATCCTATTTTGCGGCTGCGCGGATTTCCTCCAAGAGGGCGGGGAGCAGCTCGGCTTCGGGACAGCGCCGGACGGGCTTGCCGAATTTGAAAATCACGCCAGTGCCGTTGCCGCCGGCGATGCCTAGGTCGGCGTCCGAAGCCTCGCCGGGGCCATTGACTTCGCAGCCCATCACGGCGATTTTTCGCAGGACGATGGATTTCCCTGCGGACATCAGGCGGTCGATTTCGGTTTCCACGGCTTCGGCGATGGGGATGAGGTCGATGCGCGTGCGCCCGCAGGTCGGGCAGGAGACCAGTTGCGGGCGGCCTGGTCGCAGCCCTAGTGCGTCCAGAATCCGATGGGCGGCAGTGATTTCGGCCTCAGGCGGTGCGGTCAGGGAGACGCGGATGGTGTCGCCGATGCCCTCCAGCAGCAGCACGCCCAGGCCGATGGCGGACTTGATGGTGCCGGCCATCGGCGTGCCGGCCTCGGTGATGCCTAGATGCAGTGGCCAGTCGGACTCAGAGTGGAAGCGGCGTGCGGCCTCGATGGAAATCCGCAAGTCCGATGATTTGAGGCTGACCTTCAGATTGCGACAGGTCGCATCTTCAAAAATCCTTAAATATTCCAATGCGCTGGCGACCATCGCCTCCGCAGTCAGGCCATATTTTTCGCGGGCGGACGGCGAGAGACTGCCCATGTTCACCCCGACGCGAACGCAGCGGTCCAGTCGCGCCGCCGCTTCGGCGACTTCACGGACGCGTGCCAGGTCGGGGAGGTTTCCGGGGTTTACTCGAATGCCGTGCGCACCGGCGGAAAGCGCTTCCAGCGCCAGCCGTGCGTCGAAGTGGATGTCCGCTACCACGGGAAGAGGGCTTTCCGCGCAGATCCGCGCCAGCCCCGGCACTGCCGAAAGAGAGGGCAATGCCACGCGGATGACCTGGCAGCCCAAGTCCGCCAGACGACGAATCTGGGCCAGCGTTGCCTCGGCGTCGCTGGTCTTGGTGTTGCACATCGACTGAATGACCAGCGGTGCGCCGCCGCCGATTTGCACGGAGCCTAGATGGATTTGACGAGTCATGGGGTTGAATCAGAGAATTGGGTGAACAATAAAATATAGGTGCAAACCGAAATTTCGTCCGATATCAGACCTGCCGCGGGGGGCGTTGACTGAGTTTTTCAAGTGAGGCAATCCATCTCAAATGGCAAAAACGCATTTCAGCATTGACAATGCCGAAAAGAACTCGACAATTCTCGACAATTCATGACAATTTATACTCTGGTCTCAGGGGAATATCCGGATTGTCCGGAATGCGCCATCAAGCGAATGAGGTGCCGACGCTACATCCTTTGCGCAAATTCACGGATTCAGGTCGCAATAAAAAAGGACGCCTAAAGCGTCCCTCGTTCTATTTATATCTTGCTTGTGTTCAGTCAAAACTGGCGGAGAGGGGGGGATTCGAACCCCCGGTAGGGTGTTATCCCTACGACGGTTTAGCAAACCGCTGCCTTCGGCCACTCAGCCACCTCTCCGAATGAAAAAGTTCCGCAGTCAATGCGGAATCTGATTCAGTATGTTTGTTTACTATAACCGATTTTTCGGGTTATTCAAGCCCGCAGATGGAATTTTGGCGGTGAAAGGCGAGAATTTGCCACAATCCCGCCGAGACGGGTGACAGGCGAACAAATAGGCATTATATTAAGGAACTGTTTTGATTTTTTCTCCGTAGTTCCCCCAAAACCTAGCAAAATAGGAGTTTTACAAAGTGATTAAAGTTGGTATCAATGGTTTCGGCCGCATTGGCCGCATGGTCTTCCGCGCCGCCGTCGAGAATTTCGCCGATGACATCGAAGTGGTCGCCATCAACGACTTGCTCGATCCCGATTATCTGGCCTACATGCTGAAGTATGACAGCGTGCACGGCATCTTCAACCACGACGTGAAGGGCTGCAACGAGAGCAAGGCCCTCTATGTGGACGGCAAGGCAATCAAGGCCTACAGCGAGAAGGCCGCCTTTGACGCCGAGACTGGCAAGGCCCTGATCCCGTGGGGCGAGCTGGGCGTGGACGTGGTGGTCGAGTCCACCGGTCTGTTCCTGACCAAAGAGAAGGCCGACATGCACCTGAAGGCCGGCGCCAAGAAGGTCATCATGAGCGCCCCTGCCAAGGATGACACCCGGATGTACGTTTACGGCGTGAACCACGACACCTACGATGGCGCGGCCATCATCTCCAATGCCAGCTGCACCACCAACTGCCTGGCTCCGGTCGCCAAGGTTCTGAATGATGTGTTCGGCATCAAGCGCGGCCTGATGACCACCGTCCACGCTGCCACCGCCACCCAGAAGACCGTTGACGGCCCGTCCAAGAAGGATTGGCGCGGCGGCCGCGGCATCCTGGAGAACATCATCCCGTCCTCCACCGGCGCCGCCAAGGCCGTGGGCAAGGTCCTGCCCGCCCTCAACGGCAAGCTCACCGGCATTTCCATGCGCGTGCCGACCAGCGATGTCTCCATCGTTGACCTGACCGCCGAACTCGAGAAGCCGGCCACGATCGAAGAGATCAAGGCCGCGATGAAGGCCGCCAGCGAGGGCGATCTGAAGGGCATCCTGGGCTACACCGAGGACGCGGTGGTCTCCACCGATTTCCGTGGCGACGCCCGCACCTCCATCTTCGATGCCGACAAGTCCATGTGCCTCGACCCGACCTTCGTGAAGGTCCTCTCCTGGTACGACAACGAGTAGGGCTACAGCAACAAGGTCCTCGAGATGGTTCGCGTCATCATGAAGTAATTGTTGGCTGACTAGCTGATACAAAAAGCATCGCGGCGGACTCCCGCTTTCGGGGGGCCGCCGCGTTTTTTTGTCAAGGAAAAGAGTTTTCCGCAGTAT
>JAFXSU010000198.1 GCA_017525435.1 Victivallales bacterium | reverse complement strand
GTTCCGTATAGGCACTCCAGGTCTGGCCGTCGAGGCTGTATTCCTTGACCGCGCTGTCGTCGCTGAAGACCGCGGAAACCGTGACATTGCCATTCGTCGGGTCAGTCACGTCCGCAGAGGCGGTCGGCGCATCGGGAGCCACCTTGTCGATGTTGGTGACTTCGTAGCTCGTTACCTCGGAGACATTGCCGGCCACGTCGGTGCCGCGGAAGGACACCGTGCCGTTCTCGGAGAGGGCCACGGGCTCCGTGTAGGCGATCCAGCTCTGACCGTCCAGGCTGTACTCCTTTAAAGTACTGTCGCCGCTGAAGGTCGCCGTGACCGTGACATCGCCGTTGGTCGGCGTGGTGATGTCCGCGGAAGCCGTCGGCGCCACTGGCGGCGTGGTATCGGGAGACGCGACGGTGAAGAGCAGCTGGCTGTTCGTGACGGTCAGCGAGTAGGCCATGTCGCCACCGTCGATGTTGGTGCCGCCCACGGCGATGGAGATGTCCGCAGGCATGCCCTCGCGCTTGACGGTCACAGTCCCCGTGAAGTTCGCCGCGCCGCCAGCCAGGAGGTAGTCCCCAGTAGCCTGGGTTTCCGCGACGGTGATGGTGTAGGAAGGCGTGCCCATCAGTACAGAGAGGTCGTTCACTAGTGCGACCGCCCCCGCCGTGGTCTGTGTCAGGTCGAAATCGAGAATCGAGCCGACAAACGGAATGACCATGGCGCCGCCCTCAAATGCCATCTGCCCAGTGAGCTTGGCACCGCTGTAGATCAGGAGACTGCCGTCGGAAGCGACGGTGGCTCCATTGACCAGGCCGCCGTCGACCTCGGCCGTACCGCCCGAATTGACGGTGACGCCATTGGCGACGCCGCCGTCGGCGACAAACATTCTGCCTCTGCTGTTGACGGTGGTCGCAGTCGCCGTGCCGCCGTTGAGGGTAATGCTGCCGCCGCCGTTGATGGTAGTCGAGTTTGCCGTGCCGCCGTTATCAACATTCATGCCGCCGCTGGAGACGGTGGTCTCAACAGCCGTGCCGCCGCTGAAGACTCTCATAGAGCCGCCGCTGTTGACGGTGGTCGAGATTGCCGTGCCGACGCTGGAGACATCCAGCCTGCCGTCACTATTGACTGTGGTCTCAATCGTCGTGCCACTCACCTGGACTCTCATCGAGCCGCCGCCATTGACGGTGGTCTCGGTCGCCGTGCCGCCGCTGGAGACATCCAGCCAGCCACCGCCATTGACGGTGGTCTCGGTCGCCTCGCCTTTGGAATAAACAGTCATTGTGCCACCATCGTTGACGCTGGCCGAGGTCGCCTCGCCATCGGTGACTCTCATCGAGCCGCCATTGACGGTGGTAGAGGTCGCCGTGCCGCCGGTGACTTCCAAAAAGCCATTGCCACTGACGACGGTCTCAGATGCCCTGGCACCGCTGACGACTCTCACCACGCCGCCGGTGACGGTGGTCGAGGTCGTCACGCCGGTGTCGTTTTGGACAGTCAACGAGCCGCCGCCATTGACGGTGGTCGAGGTCGCCGTGCCGCCAGCGACAACCACATTGCCGCCACTATTGACGGTGGTCTCGGTCGCCTCGCCTTTGGAATTAACAGTCATCGAGCCGCCGTTATTGACGGTGGCCGAGATCGACTCGCCGCCGGAGTCAACATCAAACATGCCATCGCTATTGACGACGGTCGCGTACGCCGTGCCGTTAACCCACAGTTCTCCCAAATCTTTGGCGGAGCCGCTGAGCATCTTCCCACCGGACTCGACAAACACACAGCCCCCGTTCGTGGCTAAGGTATCAATCAATAGCGCGCCGCTTAATACATTGATTTCGTCTCCAGCGTCAGCAACGAGCCCACTGCTGAAAACCCCTGCTTCAATAAAAAAAGTACTCATGACAGATTCCTTTCGGTTCTGGAAGTTCTGGAAAAAACTGGAAGCCTGCACAAAGCGCCTCGCGCGCAAGGCAATTACGCCACCGGGAAGGTCCCGCAGTCATCCGCAGGACGGTTTCGTAGTAGCCCGAAACAGGCGCAAGCTGAAACGCAAAAAACCGTCCGCGAACCAAAAAAAGCCACCCGACTGCGAACAACCGAGTGGCTTTTATTTAACTCTTTGATTTTAAGGAACTTATTGATAGTTTAGTGCATTTCGCGAAGGAGCAGACAAATTCCATTGGAATGCCTGACCGCGATCGTGGCACAAAATGGTTCAAAAGTTCCTTATCCATTGGTAGAAAGAAGTTTCAAAAACTCCAACCTACATACTATAACACCAATGAAATACTTTTGCAAGGGTTGCGAAGAAAAAAGGTTTGATGGGATGGGAGTTGTGACTTGTGCAAAAGTCACAACTCCCAAGGCTCCCGCTACTTGCTCATTACGCTTATTTCCACGCCAGGCACATACTGCTTATCCTCATCGGTATAATAGAGATACGCGCGCGAGGCGGCGGCCTGGAATTCTCCGGGGATATCGGCGGTCAGGGAGACCGGCACAGTAGCGGAGCCGTTGGCTGGGAGGCCGCGCCAGTAGAGCACCACCGCATTGTCCCAGAGTTCGTAGGCGGCGATTCGCTTGGCATCCACAAGTTCTTGGAGCTGAGCAGTGCGCAACTGGAGTCCACCGGGGATGGCGACAACGGCGAGGGTCATTGCGGCATCCTCGGCGGCGGTGTTCTTTACGGTGACGTCAAGTTGCACAGGTTCGCCCTCCTTGACCTCATCGCGGTCCAGCGCGGTTTCCAGCGTGATGGTTCCCGCATTCGTAGGCATCTCCGTCATTCCTGTGACCTCCACAGCGGCGGACAGTTCGCTTCCGTCGGTCATCTTAACCTCGATGACATGCCTGCCACCCAGGAGTTTCAAACCGCAGTCAGGCAGGAGCAGCAATCCCTTGCTTTCTTCGGTAAAAGCGACAGGTTCGCCGAAGGGTTCGCCGTCCACGAAGAGCTGGAGGCTCCCCGCCTTGAGCGGCTTGGCAAATTGTTGGTCGTAGGCGTTGATGGCCTTGAGAACCAGCACAGTGGATTGGGTGGAGCCGAAGCGGCCTGCCTTGCACTGCTCGGCCAGGTACTTCATCGTTCGTTCTGTCGCAGCGACATAGTCGTCTCCGCAACGCACCCATGCCAATGCGGCTAAAGCGGCACATTCGAGCTTCTGCGCCTCTCCGCCGGAGCAGGTGATGGTGGCACCCAATTTCGCCATCGTGCCGTCGTCATTCTGGTCTTTCACCAGCGCGTCCGCGAATTTTCTTGCACCATCATGTTGTCCTGCGAGGAAGAGGATGTTTGCCGCTAGCGCCTTGAGATAGTCGTCCTCGGCCTCGGCGGCCTGCTTGGTCACGGCTTCGATTTCCTTTTCAAGGTCTGCGGGCTTTTCGCCGGACTCCAAAAGCGCCCAGAGGATGTAGGCATTCGTGGTGGGCGCGGGGGCACGACCGAAGGAGTCCAGGCTCTTCTCGTTGCGCTTGAAGGCGCCCTCCCCGTCCCTGCGGTCCATGAGCCACTTTCGGGTATTGGCGACCATCGCCTCATCCACGGGCATCACCTTCGCCATGTCGGCAAACTCCATGAGGCCGTAGGCGGAGAGCGCCTCGTGGCCGGGGTTGTCTCCGAACCACTCGTAGCCCTTCTCGGAGCACTCGAAGCTGACAAGGCGCTTGTAGCCCTCGTCCAAGAGCTTCTGCGCCTGTGTAATCGTCTCGGAGGAGATTCCGGAGTGGCTCAGGAAATACTGCTGCGCCATCACCAGCGGATAATTGGTGGAGCTGGTCTGTTCGAAGCATCCATGGGGATTGCGCAATAGCGCATTGAGTGCGGCCTCCAGAGTGGCGGCCGGCGAGGTATAGACCTGGATGAGCGTCTTCTGGGAACCATTCTCGACCTCATCGGGCACCGTGAACTCCAGCCGGAGCGGGTGCTCGGCGGAAATTCTCGCACCGCCATGAGCCGCAAACGGGAAGAGGCGCGAGACCACGGTGAACTTCCTCGTCACCTGGTCGCTGTAGCCACCCGCCACGGAACGGACGGTGACGGTGCCCTCCCCCGTCTTGACTGCCATGATTTTAATTGACACACGATGATGCTCGCCAGGCGACAGAATCAAATCATGGTGCAACGAGGGCTTGCCGACAACCTGAAGATTGTCGCTGACCTCCACCGCGACATTCGCGCCAATCAGAGGCCGGCTGGTTCCGTTGCACAGGGTAATCGGAATACTCACCGTATCGCTGACGCTTAGGAACGTGGGCAGCTTCGCCTCCGCATAGAAGGGCTGCACGCTTTGCAGTTTGGTCGTGTATTCGCCCAAGGCGCCATTGGCTCCAAAGGAGTCCGCAAAGATGCGGAAGGTCCCTACGGTGTCCGGCAACTCGAAGGAAATCTCGCATTTGCCGGTGCGCGGGTCGGTCTTGGTATTCGCAGACCAGAAGATGGTCTCCGTGAAATCCACGCGGTCGTTGGGCTGGCGTCCCTCGCGAGCCTTGTGGGCATACTCGCGCACCCACATCTGCCGGGGAGCGGGCTTCCTGTCGGCCAATTCTCTGCGCTTCGCACGAGCGCCAATCGGATCGGCGACATCAAAGGCCATCGCACGTGCCTCCGCCGGTGCCTCGACGACACCTGCGTCGGCAGCCATCGGTGGCGCAGGCATCGCCATTTCCGCGCCATTGCGCATCTCCGGAGCCGCACCCGCTGCAAATTCAAACCGTTCCAACTCCATGCCATCTTCCTCGACTACCTGCATCGCCACCGCGTCTTCCACGATGCCCCCCAGCCCGAAGAAGTTCCGGCGGCCTCCTGCGGCCTTAAAAACCACTTGCGGCCTAGGTGGCATCAATGTGACCTCCGGCAGACCAAGGGCACGGCGGAGCGCTTCCTTGAACTCCTGTTCTCCCTCGCCAGAATGGAATTTCACTTCGGCGAAGCGCCGCCAGCCCTGGGTGCCCAGCAACAGGTCGATCTTCTCATGAGCCATGGGATCCTTGGGATTGAAATAGTCCGCCGAATCTGCGAAATCACGTACTTCGTTTTCAAGATAGACCATCTCAGGGAGGCGCGGAGCCTGTTCGCGGCGGTCAATCATCTCCAACACGGAGTCGTCCGTCACCGTAAAGCCGACATTGGCAGAGATTGGATCGCCTTGCGTATTCACCGTCGTGAAGGTCAGCTTGACCTTTTCGCCCGGTGCGTAGCTTTCCTTAAGCCCCTTGATCAGCGTGAGAATGCGGAAGCGCGGATTCCGGAAAAGCAACCGCTCAGCCAGCGGCTTGCCATCGTGGGCAAAGAGCGTGACGATCAGCACGCCTTCGCTCTCCTCCGCCTTCAGCGTGACCGTGCCGGGTTCCTTGGCCTCCACGGTGTCCAAAGTGGCATCGCGCTTGCACAAGCGGACCTTCACTGGCCAGATGCCCTGCCCCTGCGTGGCATCCACCTGGACGGTAATTTCATCCTCAAAGGCATAGACTGGCTTCGTAGCACGCACCAGCGCCCCAGTCTTCGCCCCCGGCAGTGCGAACTCGCGCACCTGCCCGGTGGTCTCGTTGGTGACCAAGAGTCTGTAGGCGCCACCTTCGGCCGGAGTCATTTCCAGAATCCCCCGCCCGTCAAAACGCGTGGCGAATTGTGCGACCTCGTTTCCCTCTGCGTCCACGACCAGACCCGCAATATCCGCACCTTTGCCATTCCGTTGGCGCGCATCGACATAGATGCGGTTCGGCACGCCCGCCACCAGGTCGCCGCCTTCGGGATAGAAGTCCACAGTATAGTTGTCCACCAGAATCGGGATGGTCTTGGCGGCAGTCTCTACCGTCCCCCCGTCGTGGATGATAAACGCCAACGTGCCGTCCCCTTCCGTGAGCTTCTCCGGCAACGTGAATTTCACCTGCGCCTGACCAAGTTTTGCCTCGACCGGACCAGCGAAGACCATCGTGCCATCCACCAGCGCATTCGCCTCGAAGGTCGCGTCCTCGGGCAGACCACCCTCCGCCCGCTCGAATTTCACCACCGCCGTGACCTCCTCGCCCGGCAGATAGCCGCGGCGTCGGAACTCAATCTGGCTCTTGATGCGTGGAACGCGGAAGGCCTTCACCTCGAACTTGCGCTCTGCCACCGCACCATCTCCGCCAACATTCTCCACCCGAGCGGTATAGATGCCTCCCGGCAGATCCGCATCAATCGTCCACGCCAATGCGGCCACAGACTCGCTGGGATTCGTCATGGACGAAAAGACCTCGTCACCCTTGGGGCCGAGAATCTTCCATGTGACCTCGTACACATAGTTTTTGGTGTCGATGGGGAAATTGGTCTGCGCGTCCAGAATCACATCGCGTAGATAGACCGTCTCGCCCAGCCGGTAGATTGGCTTGTCTGTCGAAATGTAATGCAGCGGACGGATCTTCAGCGGTTCCGTCTCTTCCGCGTGACCAAACGAGAAAATGGACATGGCGACTCCTATTAGCAACGTGGACAGTACAATACGGATATGGCTTTTCACGAGATTTCTCCTTAAGGTCGTTGGACAGAAAAAGCAAGACACGCTTTTATGACTCTTGGACACCCAAGTTGGTTCCAACAATAAGATAATACGGAAAATGCCGGGCAAATTCCAAAAAGCCGAAAAACGATGTTCCGGTTCGTTCGCACGAAGGCGAGCCACGAACCATACTACCGCACGCTCCATCGCACCTCGGTGGCAAGGGACTCGCCAGCATCGAGGTGAGCGCAGCACTTCGCCTTCACCGCATCATCCAAGCCAAGCGGGTAGTTGGTGCAAGGCTCCATAATCAGCGTGCGCGAGCCGTTGAGTCGCCCGAAACTGGCAAAGACCCAGGCGCAGGGGAAGACATGCGTGTCGAAGTCACATCGCACCGCAACACCATCCCCGCGAAGGAGTTCCATGTTTCCTTCCACGAGGTCCGTCAGATAGAAGAAGTCCGACGAACCATCCATTGGCGGAATGTCATATACGCCTTTCCAGTGATGCGGCAGCCCGGTGGGCGCCTTCGACCAGTCACCGGGGTCGGCGGCCTGACAGCAGTTCGCCGGCACCATCAGACGGTCGTCCGGCGAAATCGCCAACGCGGCGTGGAGTTTCCACAGGAAGTCCAGAGGCTGATTTGTTGTATTTTTAAGTAAATATTTGCAAATTAAGTAGTTATTATCAATAAACATAATCCGGCTATAGGCCAGTCCGCATTTTGGGAGTCGCCCCTCCAGAATCAACCGGTCTTGGTCGAATGTCGCCTGGAGCGGTTGCGTCCAGAGTTCGCCGTGGTCGGGGAAGCCGTGCTCCGGCGGGTCGCATGGCAGCAATTCGTCCATCCCCCCGGCGAAATTTCCATCGTAGTCCAGTGCGGGATTCACGGGCAGCCGGCTTGCGTCATACCACAGGAGTTCCGTCTGTGTCATTTTGGCAAAGAAACTCGTGACCCGTCCGCCGTGTTCGGGTTCCACCTCGATGCGCAACAGGGAATTTTCCAAAACGGGGTTCATTTTCACATATTCCTTATTATTATCGGTTTATATCTTTAACTTGCCTGGTTTTCGGAAGATCTCCGGGCCATCCGGGACATCCGGGACAAGGTAATCGCAAATCATCGTCCATTTATCCAAGTAGGCAAGTTAAAGACATAATTCCATTTAATTATGATTGGATTGCTTTTTCCCGTTGTATTGTTTCAAGTGGTGACCAGCCCAAAGCAATGTCAGATTTGCGATGAATGCGGCAATGGCCACCCACTGTCCCCAGGGAGCTGGAAGGAACTTCCCAACCAAGGCAAGCACGCCTCCAGTCAGAATAGCCGCCAACACGAACTCCCGCCGCGCCCGCAGACCGAAGAGGCCCCAGAGCACTGGCACGATGAAGGCACCGGCATAACTTGCCAGCGCACCCAGCAAAACGGTCAGGATGGACTGGAGGAACATTGCGACCACGATGGACATCCCACCAAGGAGGATGATGCAGCCCCGCGTGCGGCGGATGCTTTGGAGGGAACGCAGGTTGGCATCGAAGAATTGGGCCAGCAGTCCGCCTGCGTTGAAGAGTGTCGTATCGGCGCTCGAAAGGATGGCAGAAAGCAGTGCCAGGTAGAGCAACATCGACATCGCCGGATGAAACTCATATTGCGCGATGGCCAGAAGCACAGAGCCGTTGTGTTCCGGATATGCCGCTCCACCGTAGATACCGATGTATGCCAGCATTCCTCCGACTGGAATCAACGTCAGCGCGGCAACCCAAAGTGCCTTTCGGCTTGTGGACGCGTCTTTGGCACAGAAGAGCCTCGAATAGATGTCGGGTCCGGCGATGTATGTTGTCGCATAAGTGAGCAGCAACACCCCGAGGTCCAGCACCGAGAACTTCTCGGAGAAAAATCCTGACGCGGAAGGAATTGCTTTATTGTGCGACAGCGTGAAGCAGAACACCATCAGGATTCCCGCCAGCACCAGAATCGCCTGCACCAAGTCGGTCT
>JAFXSU010000023.1 GCA_017525435.1 Victivallales bacterium | reverse complement strand
GGCTCAGATAGGCCTGACTGGCTTTTATTGGATGCACTTCGGCGTATTCGGGCCAGCCCTGTATCCAGACCGACGGCGAAGCGGCGGCCACGCCCGCGAAGGCATCGCATTCTCTCGCCACCCACAATGCGAAGAGCCCCGCCAGTGAATAGCCGCCGAGGACGACTGGCATTTCACCGCAATGCCCTTTCAGCCAAGGTAGAAGGTAGTCCAGAAGATATTGCAGCGTGTTGGCCGCGCCGTCTCCTGTTCCAGGGCGTTTCGAGACCGCAGGGTCGTTCCAGGGCATCAGGTCGCGTTCCCAGTCCGCAATCTCAAACGCCGCCAGCGTGAATGGCATCGGCGTGTCGGCGGAAATCGCCTCTGTCTCACGCTCCAGCGTCTCCTGCTCATGTGAACCAAGCGGCTGGACAAGAAGGCATTGTGGGGCGTTCTGCCCGTAGAGGTGGCAGCGACGTCCGGCTATGTCAAGAGTGTCCATGTCTCCTAAGTGGTTGGTTCAATCATGGATGAAATTGTCATCGGCAGGTGCCACATCCCGACATTGCCACGGCAGGGAAGCGGCGTCTTCAGCAGGCGCACGTTGGTCAAATGCCACCAGACGGGGTAGTCTTCGTTCCAGATGGGCGGTGTCGGTGCGGTGTATGATGCTTCGTAGTCGCAGACGGCGACCAGCTTTCCGCGCCAGCCGGCGACTTGCGCCCATGCGGGAAGCAAGGCGAACGCCTCCGGCTGGAATACGCGTTTGGCCCAGGCGAGGAAGTTGGCGTACTCCCGCGCGTCCGAGGACTTCGAGCAGGTCATCGCGCAGAGCCCTTTGGCCGGAAACGGCATTGCAGCGCGGTTCTCCCACTGCTTGAGGCCTGTCGCGATCATCACCGCCAGGGGGATTCGGGTTGTGAAGGCGAGTTCAATCATGGCTAGTGGTCTGTAACAGATGAAACCGCTAGTTCTTCTTGTTGAGGAGCTTTCGGTAGATTTCCTCGTCGCCCGGCTCGAAGCAGCAGAACACCACCTTTTCCAGCGAAACAGGAGAGAACGACTGGACGGTGCGTATGGCAATCTCTGCGGCAGCCTCCTTGGGATAGCCATAGATGCCAGTCGAGATGCAGGGGAAGGCGATGCTTGCACACTTCATCTCCTCTGCCCGCCGAAGGCTGTTCTCGTAGCAGTTGGCAAGCAATTGTGGTTCGCCGTGTTCTCCGTCCCGATAGACTGGTCCAGGCGTGTGGATGACGAACTTGCAGGGCAGCCTTCCTGCCCCGGTCAGATATGCCTGGCCGGTTTTACCCCGGTGTTCGGGAAGCCCTTCCACCAGTTTTCGGCATTCCTCGTAGAGTTCCTTGCCAGCCGCCCGGTGGATTGCACCGTCCACGCCGCCTCCGCCAAGCAGTCCGCACTGGGCCGCGTTCACAATGGCGTCCACTTCCAGGGTGGTTATGTTTCCTGTGACAACATCGAGGTTCATTTTTATTGGTTAACTAGTTTGCTAGTAGTTTGTTGCACATTTTAAGAATCACGATTGCCATCCATCGGTGAAGTTATCATACTATAACCCAAGAACACCGTTGGCCGGTTAAAATTATCCATAAAACCCACGAAACCCGCGAAAAACCGCGCCGTCCACCATCCGCCTGTTGACATGTGGGAAGCGGGTAAGCCGTCTCGGACTTTCACACATTGCCATTTCGACTGGACAGCAGTATCCATAAATTCGCTTTTTTCCCAAATGTGGCGGGGAGGGTTCTTATATAATATGTATATTAGGAGAAATTACCAATTCGTAGAAACTGCCAATTTTCTCAATCTTTCCCACGCTACCATGAAGACGAATCGAATTCTCGCTTTTCAATATCCTCTGACTCGTGATCAGATGGGCACGCCGCTGGGCAACGGCTATCTGGGGGCGCTCGTGTGGGGCGAGGGGCGTCTCCTGCACATCAGTTTCGGGTGCAGTGCGTTGTGGGATCATCGTGGCGGGATGCACTGGAGCGAACGCCAGAATTACCGTGACATCTTCCAGGCCCTCAAGGATCGCGACCAGGAGCGCATCGCCAAGATTTTCGCCACCGACGACGGCGACACTCGGTGGAATGCGCTGGTGCCCACGCTGATTCCCATCGGTCGCATCAATCTTGAGTTGCCGGAGGGTTGGGAAATTGACAAGAATTGTCTGGATTTGTCCAATGGTGTCCTGACGGTTGTCGGCAAAGGCGTTGGCCAGCGGATTTGCTGCCAGTTGGCGATGGAGCGCAAGGGCGAGGTAATGCTGGCAGGCGTGCCGGAGAAATCGCGGGTGTGGGCGGAGAGTGGCTACCAGCTGACAGAAGAGTGTCCGCCGACATGGTGCCGCAGCCCGATGTCGCGCCGTGGCTTCGAGCCGCCGGAGGAACTGTCGAATGGCTTCGTGCAGAAGATGGTGAATCCCGAGGACGGCTTCTACAGTCTGTTGTTCCGGCAGAAGGCCGACAAGCTGCTGATGTGTTTCACGCATGCCTTTGGCGGTGAGAAGGTCAAGGAGTTTCCTCAATTGGAGGTCGTGCTTGCGGTCGCGGCCAAGGGTGCGCTGGGGCTGAATGGCTCTTCCGGCGATCTGGATGAGAACTACGAGGCGATCACGCGGGAGAATTTTGCGCACTGGGAGGCCTTCTGGAAAGATGTCCCGTCGGCGACGTTCCCGGCGGAGGACCTCCAGGAGTATTACGAATACGGTCTCTTCCGCTTCCAGTCGATGTGCGCACCCAAGTGGGGCGTGCCCGCCGGCCTTCAGGGACCATGGATTGACGACAACTGGTGCCCGCCGTGGTCGAGCGACTACCACTTCAACATCAATATCCAGATGTGCTACTGGCCGGCCTACCGCGCCAACCGCTTCGCGAACCT
>JAFXSU010000197.1 GCA_017525435.1 Victivallales bacterium | reverse complement strand
AAGGTTAGAGGTTAAAGGTTAGAGGTTAAAGGTTAGAGGTTAAAGGTTAGAGGTTAAAGGTTAGAGGTTAAAGGTTAGAGGTTAAAGGTTAGAGGTCAGAGTCCCTTGAGCCTGAGATCCGCGATCCGAGTCCCTTGAGTTGGCCCAGCCTTGAAGCCGGAAATCATAAAAATTAACATAACATCTTCTGTTTTAATAATTTAATTCATTAACAAAGGAAATCCTCCATGAAAAAACTGACTTGGTTGCTGGCGCTCATGTTGAGCGTGGCGGTGTTTGCCGACACCATCAAATCCATCGCCCCGAATAACGGGGAGGTGGTCAGTCCTCTGGCTCCTTCGATGAAACTCTTCCTGATGATGTCGGAGAATGCCGCACGTGCGGCGCTGAAGGATGCCGGTCTGGCAAGCCGCTTGTGCAACGACATTCGTTCGTTTGCGCCTGGCATCCCGATGCAATGGGCGTTCAGCGGGGAGCGCGGCAAGATCCACTACGAACTGCATGTGGCGGAGAACTCGCATTTCCGCAATGAGAAGGTCATCCAGGCTCCGCACAGCCGCTACAACCTCTGCAACCTGGAGATCGGCAAGACCTACTACTGGAAGGTCGCGGCCGTCAACAATGAGGACGGCACCTCCATCGAGAGCGAGACGCGTTCGTTTACCGTGGACGCCCTCACGCCGCGCGTGCTCAATGTGCCCAAGGTGGACAACTTCCGCGACCTGGGCGGCCGTCGCGGCCTGGAAGGGCGTCTGATTCCGCAGGGACTCATCTTCCGCTGCTCCGGCTTCAACAACAACTCCTCCGACGGCGGAAAGACCCCCGGCGCTCCGCGTTTCACCGAGGAGGGCCTGCGCATCATCCGCGAGGAACTCAAGATCAAGACCGACCTCGACCTGCGTTCCCACGGCGAGACCGCACGCATGACCACCTCCCCCCTCGGCGAGGATGTCAACTACATCAACATCTCCACCGTCTGCTATGCGCCGACCTTCACCAAGAGCGGCATGGATATCATGGCGCAGAACTTCCGCGTATTCACCAAGCCGGAGAACTACCCCATCGCCTTCCACTGCATCGCCGGCGCCGACCGCACGGGGTCCCTGGCTGTCCTCCTGGAGGCACTGCTTGGTGTGGATCGTGACGAGATCATGCGCGACTATGTGCTGACCAGTTTCTTCACCACGCGCCCCCACGCCAACGGCGACATCCTGCTCAACGGGCTGGGCCACTTCGGCAAGCCGGAGGAGTCCCTCTCCGTCAAGGCAGAGCGCTATTTCATGGAGGCTGGCATCACTCCGGAAGAGATTCTTTCCTTCCGTACCATTGTGCTGGGCCCCGGCCTCCAGCCGTCCGAAGTGCTTCAGGAGAAGATGGCGATGGACGCGGTTTTCGCCGGCTTCACCGGCGAGGCGAAGATTTTGCGCGCGGTGCCGTATTTCGCTACCAGCGAGAAGATGCTCATGGCCGGCCGCGAGATGACATTCGGGTTGCCGACCTGGGCCGAAAGCCCCGTCCTGAAGGCAATGGGCGATGACGCCGGTGCCGCGGCGTTCCTGCTCAACAACCGCTCCGGACGTCCGCAGTTCCTCGGTCTGAAACCGCGTTCCGCGATGACCGACGAGGCTTACGTCATCTACAACCCCATAACCAAAATCGCCTATGCGAAGGCGGATGGTTCAGCCGAGTGGCGTCGCGCGGACTTCAATGAATTCAAGATGAATCTCCCAGTCGGCGAGGCCATCCTGCTGGTCATCGCCCCCGGCGCGGTGCCTGAAGGGTATGCGCTCCAGCCCCTGCTGCCGCTGCCGGAAATCCCGACCGACTATGTCACCGCCTTTGCCGGAGAGATGCCTGTCCTCGACGGCAAGCTGGACGATGCCATCTGGCAGGCTGCCACCCCTTTGGCCCTCACAGATATCGAGGGGAACCCCAAGAAGAGCGCCCCGACCGCCTATCTGGCCACCGATGCCAAGCACGACACCCTCTTTATCGCCGTGCGCCTCCTCGACACTACCTCCTATGGCGCCCGCCACGATGTGCGCGACGCGGCCATCTGGGCCGAGGACGAGGTCGAGATCTTCCTCGCCGCCGGCGGGCACACCACCTACTACCAGATTGTCTTCAACCGCTTCAACGACATCTTCGATGGCAAACGGCAGGACTCCTCTTGGAACATGGAGAGCTATGACTCCGCCACCAGCCAGGATGACGAGGGCTGGACGGTCGAGGCCGCCATCCCCCTGGCGCAGTTCAACTTCGATGCGCCGCTGGAAATCAACATCTGCACCACCGACCAGCCCGGCGAGGCGCACTACAACCTCTTCGTCACCCAGGGGTCCTTCCACAACCGCGCCGCCCTCGGTCCCGTGCTGTTGAAGTAAACCGGACAATTCTGGACAAGCTCCTCACGCTGACGGCGTGGGGAGCTTTAACAGAATTTTTTTGAAAGTTGATTTTTCTATAATTTTTTCTATAATTTAAAATAGTTGTTAGAATTCTCGTTTTTCTTTCTCCAATTCAATAACACCGATGAAAAAGTCCTTTACCCTGATTGAACTTTTGGTGGTCATTGCGATTATCGCGATTCTGGCCTCAATGCTCCTGCCCGCTCTCTCGAAGGCCCGTGCGAAGGCTCGTGCAGTCTCTTGTCTCAACAACCTGAAGCAGTGTGGTTTAGGCTTTATTATGTACGCCAATGACCAGGAGGGATACATCATCACCGCCTGCGCCGACCAGGCTGCCCACTTGGATTGGTATGCCCCTTGGTCATACATCTACACATTGGATGGTGTATATGCCCGCACGCGCGAAATCAACGGCGGCTGCTTCAGCAACGGCCTGATTCCCGAAGGCGTGATGTCCTGCCCGGACACTGCGAAGATCAAAGTCAGCGCAGGCCCGTGGTACACCTATGCGCTGGTGCGCGACAACCCCTGGTATGGTGCTTTGACCAACGGCATCGTCGCCAAGGGCGATGGCTTTATCTGTTACAAACCGGACAAGTGCCGGACCAGCGCCAGCAAGATCTTCCTGTCCGGCGATTCCGGCTGGCGCATGTCCGGTGACGCCCGCAACTACAAAAACGGATGCTACTATGCGGTCTCTCGTGCCTCTGGCGGCGAGGGCGCAATCGCCGCACGTCATGCCGGCAAGGCGAATTTCCTCTTCTGCGACGGCCATGCCGCCGCGCAGGAACCCATGGCGGCCGTGGGGTATTTCTCACGCTGCTTCGGTGATGGCTACAACCAGTATGACATCTGGGTGGACGGTGTGGAGAAGGTGCTCATCCTCTCCAATGACATGGCCACGCGCAAGGACGACTAGTGCTCTGTTTTACAGACCACTAGGCAGACTTGAAACCATGAATCTGGGGCGGCGGTTCCGTAAGGTCCTCCGCCCCGTATTCTTTTTAAAGGGAATTATACAGTTTACTTGCCTGGTTCCCGGGACACACGGGACATCATGCGGGACACACGGGACAAGGTTATCGCAAGCCACCGTCCCATCCGTCCCATTTACCCATTAGGCAAGTTAAAGATATAGTTCCCTTTTTAAATTGATATAAAGAAAAGTAAGGCAAATTGCCGAGAAGGGATTAAAGTATGAAAAAGTCACTTCACTCATTTACAAGGAGAAAAAAGATGCTTAAGAAAGTCACCCTTTTCGTGGCGCTGTGCGCCTGTGTCGCGGTTATTGCTGCGGACCGTTTTGCCTATGTGAACATGGAGACGGTCTTCAACGAATACTACAAGACCGTGAATGAGAACATCAATATCGAGAATCTGCGCAAGCAGTACCTCGATGGCTTCAATCTGCTCAAGAACGAGTTCCAGACGAGCCTCTCCGAATACCAGAAGGCGGTTGCGGATGCAGACAACGAATTGCTCTCCGAGGATGTACGCGAGAGCGCCCGTTCCAAGGCGCAGCTGCTGGAGAACCGTCTGCAGCAGAAACAGGATGAGATCATGCGCTATCGTCAGGAGGGGCTCGGCGAGATTGAGAACCGCCAGCAGATGATTGTGGAGAAACTGGCGGAGGAACTGGTTGAGCAGGTCAAAAAATACGCCGAGGCGCAGGGCTACACCACGGTCCTGGAGGTCTCCGGCAAATCCCTCAACCGCGTGCCACTGGTGATTTCCTATCCAAAGAACCAGGAGATTACCGACGCCGTGGTGAAACTGGTGAACGCCGGCCACGAGGCCGAGAAGACCGAGGCTACCGCCAAACTCACCGATTTGCGCAACAAGCTTCGCGCTGCCCAGGAGGCCGCCCAACAACAGTGATTTCGGGCTCAAGGGACTCGGATCACTAACCTCTAACCTCTAACCTTTGATATAATGTTGATTTCCAAGACAACGGAAGAGATTGCGGCGATGGTTCAGGGGCGGATTGTGGGCGAATGCCCCCATCCGTTGCACGGCGTGGCGTCCCTGGCGGAGTCCACTGAGGCGGACGTGGCGTTCCTGGGCAACGACAAATACCGCGAGCAGGTGCCCAACTCCCGCGCGGGAGTGGTGCTGGTGCCGGAGAACTACACCGTCGAGCCGCCGGCCGGTCGCGCGTGGGTGGTCTGCGCCGATCCCTCGGACGCCTTCACGAAGGTCGTGATGGCCTTCACGCCTCCGCCTGTCGAATACAAGCCAGGCGTGCATCCCACGGCAGTCATCGACGCCTCCGTGGAAATTCCGATGTCCTGCCACATCGGCGCAAATGTGGTCATCGAGGCGGGCGCGACCATCGGCGAGGGCACGGTTCTGCTACCGAATGTCTATGTCGGACAGGAGGCGCACATCGGTGCGAACTGCCTCGTCTATTCCAATGTGACCATCCGCGAACGCTGCATCCTGGGCAACCGCGTGATCCTCCACGCCGGCGTGGTCGTGGGTTCGGACGGCTTCGGCTACAAGTCCAGTGCCGCCGGACACGAGAAAATCCCGCAGGTCGGCATTGTCCAGCTGGACGACGACGTGGAGGTCGGCGCGAATTCCACCATCGACCGCGCGCGTTTCGGACGCACGTGGATTCAGGCGGGAACCAAAATCGACAACTTGGTGCAGGTCGCCCACAATGTCGAAATCGGGCGCGGGTGCATCCTGGTCGCACAGTGCGGCGTGGCGGGCAGCACGCATCTGGGCAACGGCGTGATTCTGGCCGGGCAGGCCGGCGTGGTCGGTCATCTGCGCGTGGGCGACGGCGCCATCGTGATGGCGCAGGCCGGCGTCTCCAAGGACGCAATGCCCGGCGCGGTGCTGATGGGCTCGCCCGCGCAGGACCGCAAGGCCTTTGCGCGCGAACGCCTCCTCCTCAAGAAACTCGAGGCAATGGAGGCCGACCTCAAGGCACTCATCAAGAAAGCCAAGGAAAAGTAGTAGCCAAGACAATACAAATCAATGGAGCATCGTCATCTCATAAAACAGGCTGGCTACAGCAGTGCCGCGATTGATGACATCATTGGACGTGGCAAATTGGCTGACTGGCATGAATTGCGAGATGCCGCTGATGCCGACAGGACTCTACTTCGAAAAATCCTGCGCGTGTGCGAAGCACACTGTTCCGATCCCTATGCCCAGCGTTATCACCTGTGGAGGTTGTATGCCGAAATGGAACCGAGGATGGAACAGCTCCAGGCTAGATTTCCGTCAGTCAAGCAATTGACGGTCGATGAGCAGAGGAATTTCATCGTGATGGCCCAGATGTTCAATGTTTCCGGACGGAACCTGATTGAACTCAACTGGGGCAAGATCACCTACAAGGAACCGTCGCTGGACTTGTTCACATTGCCAAACCAGGACGGCGAGGTGCCGGTCGCCAAGAGTGTGGAGGATATCGGTGATATCTATGGTGTCGAATTGCCCAATCGGGAGTCGTGGATGAAGAGGCATCTGACCGTGATTCCGGTCGGTTTGGCGGTGGTTGTCTTGGTGGTCGGTCTGGCGGTGAAATTCCGACGCAGATGAGGTTTAGGAGAAATCAGCGGTGACTTTTCGGATTGGCTACATCAATGCGGTTTTGGCCTTGATCGTCGTGGCGCTCCTCGGAGTGGCGTGCTATCTGCATCTGGACTGCCGGAACCTCGAGGCGCTTTTGGCGGATGGCAAGGGGACTGAGGCGGAGGTTTTGTCGTCGTCATCTCCCACGGCAGTGACACCGACCCTCGGTGGGATGCCGACATCGCCTTCCGCGACGGTTGCACCATCCGTCTCGGTTTCCGAGCAACTGGAGGAACTCCGGCTTGAGTTGGCAGAGGCCGAGGCGGAGCGCCAGCAGCTGGAGCAGGAGGTTGCGGATCTGGAGGAAAATCGCCTGGAACTTCTGAAAGAGAATACCATCAGCATGGCAGAACTTGCAGAACTGGATTCAGAGGCGTATGCGGTGTTCACAGAGAAGTTGCGGGAGCATTACGCAAGGTTTCGGCAAGGAGTGGATCTCCTGCATCACCGTGAAATGCTGGAAATATTAGAGGAAGAAGCGGGATTTCGGATGACGTCGTCGGAACGCCAGAGGTGCGAGGAATATTTATCACGCTATCAAGAATATGTGGATGGGATTCTGGATGGCATCTGGTCGAAAGAGGAAGCCGAGGAGCGTTATCAGCAGTTGGATAAGTTCTGCTCTGATTATAAGGGATGGCTCTATGAGACTTTACTGAACAAACTCTATCCTAGTGCGTTGGGAGTGAAGACATATGATGAGGCGGAGGATGCAGTGCGGATTTCTGCGAATTTGGCCAAGCAATTTTTGATGACGGATAGGGTTGAAATGCTCTTGCAGAAACGCCTTGCTTGTGAAATGCTGGAACAAGATTGCCCGCCATTGGATTATGGACTGGCTCCAGGCGAGGAGGATGAGGAGGTGCGGCAATTGGAGGAATGGATGTCCTATTGGAGGGAACGCCCATGAACAAACGAAATGCACTATGGCTGGCCTTGGTTGCGGTGATGTTGGCATCGGGCGTACTCGTGGTTTGGCTGGCGCATCGCCGGAGCCAATTGCTCGCGGTGCTGGCGAGTCGGCCAGGGGCTCAGTTTGAGGACACTGCTGGAGCCGTGGCGGTCCAAACCAATGCGCCTGTGCAGAGTGCCGAGGAGCAGAATGACAGGCGGGAACTTGGCGAACTCCGCCAAAAACTTGAGGAGGCACAAAACACAGTATGGCATTT
>JAFXSU010000196.1 GCA_017525435.1 Victivallales bacterium | reverse complement strand
CATCGCCGACAAGCTCTCCGCCATCTGCAGCCAGAACGGTCGAATCCTCCTCCACATCTCCCGCGGAGTGCGCTGGGACTCCGACCATGTGACGTTGCTGGACGACAACCTCCTGGACCTGGCCCGCGAGTCCGTCCGCAACTACAACGGCAGGAACATCCAGTTTACCCTGGACTACTTCGACGCCTCCATCAACCGCATCGCGGCATGGGTCATCGGCGCCCGCGCCTGGCAGAAGGCACTCCTCGTCGCACTCCTCGAACCCAAGGGCCTCGACCAGGACGAGACGAAGGGCGACTTCACCGCACGCATGGCGCGACGCGAAGCCTTTAAGACCCTCCCATGGGGCATCGTCTGGGCATACTATTGCGAACAAAACAATCTCCCGCCGGACGATGCGGTTCTCGCCCCCATCCGCCAATACGAGTGCGACACCCTACTCGCACGTGGATAACATATACAGGTTCTCCCCTGTGGAATATCGCCACCGCAGGGGAGCAAACTCACCGCTTCGTCCGCCGCCACGCCACCGGAGTAAACTGGTAAACGGAGCGGAACACACGGATGAAGTGCGAAGCGGAGCAGAAGCCGCAGTTCTCGGCAATCTCCTTGACGGGCATATCCGTGGTCTCTAGAAGCATTGCGGCTTTCTCCACCGCCTTCTTGCGAATATACTTGCTGAACGGCATTCCCGAATACTGGGTAAACAACTGTGAGACATAAGTCTCCGTGACATTGAAATGCTTCGCCAGCGCATGGCGGGTACAGCGTTCCGGCGGGAGTTCTGCAGTAAACTCCAGAAGGCGTCCCCACAGGTCAAAGGCACGGCCATATTCCTCCACTTGCGAGGCCTTCAGGTCGTTGAGCACCATCGTGCAGATAGCGGTCATCAGCGGTGCCACGAGCGACTCGGCCTCCGGCCCATCTTCCAGCGAGCAAAGCACGTCAATGGCCTCCACCGTGCTGTTGCGCACAGTGTCATAGATGTGGTAGTAACAGTCCGGAGCCATGACCGGATGGTTGTCCGGCATATTGTCCGTGTACATCAGCCGCAGGTACTCCGTGCGACAGACGATGCCGAAGGCCGCGCGTCCTGGTCCCGTCCCCCAGCATGGTTCAACGAGCGCAAAAGGCTTCATCACCTGTACGGTTCTAGCGGGAAATTTCCTCGTCGCAATGTGGTCGCCTTCACCGCATTCCAGCAGCGAACATCCGTCGAGAACCACGGAGATGCGGTTCCAGGCCTGGTAGCTCATCCTGTACTGGGAGGGGACCTGCGCCTTGTAGGCATTCAAAATCGTCAAGCGCTCAAAATACCTCCCGGCGAGGATGCGCTCCAGCACCCCGATCATCTTCTCCTTGGAACATTCATTCTTGCCGTCACGAATCACTGCCATATCCTTCGACTCCCCCCAAAATCAAGTCATTCGTTATTAGCGATATTAGACATCAAATCTGAGGACCATTGGCAATCCTGCGTGTCCTTCACGCCAAAGAATGCGGCGGTCGTTTCAGGCGGAAGCACCGCCGAGAGAATGCCATTGCGAAGCGTCGCCGGAACCGCCCGCCACCTGCGGTCGCCCCAAAAGCCTTTCGCACGAGTGTAGAAGAGCGAGGTCTCGCGGAACCTTCGTCCGTTTGCGCAGATTTCGCAGGCTAGCCGTCTACCTTCCTGCACTGGCTTCCCCCAGACGGGCAGGGGTTTGCCTTGCAGCATCGCTTCGGCGAAGACCGCCTCGGTGCGCGAGTGGAAGGAGGACTGGTGGTCATGGGGGAATTCGATGCGCATCGAACGCTGAACAGGTCCGGCAACTGCGTCGGTGGTCTGTTGCCAAGACGGTGCGGGAAAGGCCAAATCCTCCGCGTCGGTCAGGAAAAGCATCGGCGTGCGGTTGCGCTTCAACGCAGGCAACGGGTTCCAGCGTTTCGTCCATTCGTCAGCCTGTTCTGCGGTAACTTCAGGACGTCCGAGAAGAATCCCCGTCTGGAAGCGGGTGAATCCGGCGGAGGCATAGACGGGAATCGCAAAGCAGTAGGTTCCCTGCGGGGCGACCGTTGTGGCGACCAGCGTGAGGTATCCGCCCCAGGAGATTCCGGCGATTCCGACTTGCGTTCCATCGACCTGCGGAAGCGTCCGCAGCACTGCGGTCGCCCGCAGGACGCAGGCGGTGGCCTGGCACACCCACTGGTCCGCGGGTGCCTCGTCGAGTTGGTCAAATCCGCCCCAGCCCGGTGCCCCGCCATCCGGCAGACGCGGCCATTGCGGAGTCCAGTAGATATCCGGCGCCCAGGCAGGTTGGCAACCGCACGTGTCCATTGCGATCGCCCCGTCGGCGTTCCCGCCGTCAAGCGGCCGCCGTCCCAGAGGCGCAAACCGCGTCCAGTGGACGATTTCGCGGGCTTCCTCCAAGCTCATGAGGTGCGGGACCATGATTCCAGCCGCATCCGCCTCCAGCGGAAGGATGTAGTCGCTGTAGCATCCTTTCTGCACGCGCACGATGCTGTCCGCGCCATGTATCTTCGCCGCCATGATCTGCGCGTCGATCATCGCATAGTCCGTGGGGACATGCTCCTGGCAGAGCCACATTGCGTCAAAGCCCGCCATGGCGGTCATCTCGACCGCGCGGCAGCTTCCGAGGTTGAACTTGAAACAGGTGGCCTTCTTGCCCGCGCGCAACTTGTCCAGTACGCGGCTGGTTCTGGGGGTGTTCATTTTCGATGAAAGGTTAATGGTTAGAATTGAAACTCCGAGGTCGACGGCCCAGACACTTCCGTACCATCAGGAAGAATGGCGGTGGTGCTGGCGGGCATGTTCAGCGTCAGGCGAAGGCCATCGCCACTCTTCTCCCACTTTGCCTCGATGGTGCCCGTAGGCGTATAGACGCGTCCAGAGGCGTATTGCAAATCCAGCGTCGCAGGACGGAAGGCGAAACGCCGAAAGCCTGGCTCCAGCGGACGAAGCCCCAAGACGACCTCGCGGAAGAAAATCGCCGCCGAGGTCGCAAAGCCATGGCAGAGGCTCCCCGCCTCCTCGAAGGCCTCGCGCCCGAAAAGATGCACCGTCGCCTCCACTATCGTGTCGTAGCCCGCACGGACAATTTTCCCGTAGTGCCGACGGACGCGCTCCAGTACCTCGGCGGCTTCGCCGTTTTCCCAGAGTGCCCGCCAGACCAGCCCGGAGAGGTACAAGTCGCACTCCAGAAGCTCATGGCTCTTGAGTGCCTTCAGGAAGCCGTGCCGTTCCTCTTCGCCCCACACGCCGCTCGACAGCGCAAGCGCCTGTGCGAGTTCGGTGCGCGCGGTCGTGGGCCGGAGTTCCTCCTCACCCGGCGTGAAGGTCTTGGCAGGATCTTCCAGCACGCCGTCGGCAGGGCGGTAGAACTCCCGCCTCAGCGTCTCCGTGATTTCCGCGATGCGCGTTTCGCACCACTCGGCCTCGGCGGGATGGTCTAGCCGTTTGCAGAGCCGCACCCAGGTCTTCAACGCGATGATGTAGAGCGAATTGAGCATCGACTCCCGACAGCCGTTGAAAATCAGACGATGCATCTGGAGCCCCCAGTCGTAGAAATTCCAAGTGTTCTCCAGCGGACGCACCAGCGCGTCGCCCTCCGTCCGCGTCGCCTCGAAGGCTGACAGGATTTTCCGGAGATTCGGGAGATACCTTCGGACGGTGTCGGCGTCCCCGCTTTCCATCAGGTACTGTTCCAGCATCGTGAAGAGGAAGAGATTCGTCGCCGGCAGGACATTCACCGGACGACCATTTTCGCCAAGCATGTCTGGTACCACGGCGCTCACCCAGCCCTCGTCCGTCTGCTGCGAGAACGCCAGTTCGAAGGCGCGGCGATGAACCTCCGAGGGACCAAAGAGCACCAAACTGGAGAGATTCTCGATGATCAGGTCGTTCACCCAGAAGGCGTGCTCGCGCCATGGGCAGTCCACGAAGACATCGGTGGTGCAGGCGGAGATCGTTTCTCGGCACATCTCTCAGATGCGCTCCAGCAACGGGTCGCTGCAGCGGAAGCGCGTCTCCGGGGCGTAGGGATACCGCTCGTCATGGCATACCGCGCTGTGGATGCGGAAACGGATCGGTGTCTCGGCGGCCGCACCCACCGTCCGCCGGAAGACCAACTGCACGAGATTGCCGCCGTGCTGCGAAAAGGGATTGCAAAGACAGTTCCCGCCATTCCGCAGGAAATAGGTGTCCGTGAAGAAGTAGGACTCCTGCGGATGCTCGGCACGGACACGACCGTGCCAGAGTTCCTCGCCGTAGGTGACCTCTACGCGGACACCTGCAAGTGCATCGCCATTCACAGTCCACTCGAAAAAGCCCGTGCGGGGCTTCCCGTAGTCGAAGACCATTGCCACGCCCAGCGTGGGATCCCCTGGCAGTTCGACCTCCCAACCGTCCTCCGCATTTCCAGCGACTCGCGCGGGCATGGCGCCTCCAGCCACCCCTCGGAGTTGAGTTTCATGGAGACATCTTCCTGGCGATGCGATAGCCGGTCTGGAAATTAAATGGCCGCGTTGTGTTCCGCCAGCCGGGCATTCGGCGCACATGCCATGCGGCATCGCTCTTCACCACGCCAGGCGCCTCCGCAAGCAATGCGCAGTCCGCTGAAAAGGAGTTGAAATTCCCTCCGTCGTTCATCGACTGCACCAGCACGCCAAGGTGGTTCTCGCCAATGCGTAAAAGTTTCGTGATGTCATACGTGTCGAAATAGTCGATGGTGTGGCTGCCCCGTACGGGGCCGTGCCCAACCTTTATACCATTTAAATATAGGATATAGTGGCTCTCCGAGGCAATGCGAAGCACGGCGGGGACCTCGGGAGGCTCTGCCACCCCGAAGGCGCAGTGGAACTGTAGCGCACAGTTGGGCACCTCCGAGGCACCCTCCATGGTAATCCACTGCGCCGTGAAGTCAAATGGCTTGTAGAACTGACAGAGCATCAAAAGAAATGGCTAGTCATTCTCAGTTATCACTGCGGAATAATGGAGAGCAAAAGGCCGACGACAATGCAAGCCAAGCCGAAAAGCTTCCAGGCGTGTGCCTTTTCATGAAGGAACAAAACGCCAGCAAGGAAACCTAGCGGAAGCCCCAATTGACGGAAGGCAAAGACGACGGCGGAATTGTTGGCCTTGGTATAGGCCATCAGGACAAGACTGTAGCAAAGCGCATCGCAAAAGCCCGCCGCCAGCGGCAGCCATGCGCTATGAAGGTATTCGCGGAACTTACGACGCTCATGAGGAGCAAACGACACAACCAATCCGTTGCCTGCAACCAGTCCCGCATTCACCAGACAGTTATATGCACAGGCTGGAATAATCCCCCAGGCCTCCACACCAGATTCTTTGACAAGATTGGCAGCCGCATTGTCGAATCCTGTATAGAAGCAGGTGCCTGTCGCCCCAATCAATGCCCAAAGCCACAACTGTCCAGACACAAGCGACTTAGTTGTAATCCGAGACGCTTTCCCTTGCAGGCTCATACACATGCACCCGATAAAAATCACTGCCATTCCGACCAGTGCCCACCCGCTGGGGCACTGCCGTCCCAGTGGGAGGAAAAATGCTCCGATGGCC
The DNA here is from genome assembly GCA_017525435.1 of Victivallales bacterium. Lineage (GTDB taxonomy): Bacteria > Verrucomicrobiota > Lentisphaeria > Oligosphaerales > Oligosphaeraceae > RGIG1601. The sequence goes on along the minus strand of JAFXSU010000196.1, from coordinate 1,244 downwards.
AACATCGCCACTGGCAATGCACGTCCCATGGGATAGAAAACCGAAAAGTCGAAATGCCTGTAGCCTTGCACCAATGACGCATAGTAGAGCAATTCCCCGATGATACTGCCCCCAAGGCAGAGCCAGAAGCCTCCTGGCATTCCCTTCAAAGGCAAGGGGGCAAGAAAGAGGCATGGGAGCATGCATAGAAAACCGCATGCATTGATGAGCAGACAAAAAGCCAGCGAGGGCTTGTCCTCCTTTAGCAACAGATTCCAGCCTGTATGCAGGAAAACGGAAAAAAGGATTAGAAGGAAAGCGGCAATTGTCATTTTACCCTGCCTGACTGAAAACCACCCATCTCTTGGCTCTGCACGGGCTGAAACTCAATGTCAGCATCATTCCTCCGGCACCACGATCACGTCGTCCCACAGGACCCGCCCTTTCGTGGGTGTATACTGCAAGGTCAGATAGACGCCTAGGGCATCCTGGTAGATTTCGATGTTGCGGAAGACGACGCGGTACCACTCGCCGTGCGTGTCTCCCAAGGTGAAGAACTCCGCCGGACGCCCGCCTGGCACATACCAGAGGTTACCCATCTCGGCGCCACCCTCGGTCTTACATGCGCAGTAGATGGCGTATTTCTTCGTGGTGTCCAGGCCGGTGGCGGTCAGCACGAGCCGCGCCCATCCACGTTCGACCACGGTGATTGCGGCGCATTTCTTGCCGTGGTAAGCCTGGGCACCCTTGAGTACGTCGAAGCGGTAGTCGCCCTGCATGATGCTCTCGGTGACATGGTCCAGCCCGTCCTCGAAATCGCCGTTCTTGAGCAGATTCCGCGAACGCAGTCCGTCGGTAACGACATCCCTTGTGCAAGGCATCCACTATTCGAGGATGCTGTGGAGTTTCATAAACTCCCCGTGCGCGTCATGACCACATGTGTGCATAAACACGCAGGCATTGCGATTTGGTTAGGTTAACTTACCCTATTTGGTGCAATAAACATACGGTCCCTTGTAGGAGGGCTGACCATCACGAATCAACATGTCGCTAAACTCCACATGGCCGTCAAGCATACCCATGGCCGCATATTTGCCGCCATTGTGACGCCAGCCGATATTGCCACCCTTCCAATTAACGTCAGCGCCGTCAGCCGTGAACTTGTCGTAGGTGTCATCTTCGAACAACGTGGTAGGAGCTGGAGAGAAAGTATAAGTGTAGTGGACCAAAGTGCTGTCCGAGAGCATCATCATCGCGGAAGGATG
>JAFXSU010000195.1 GCA_017525435.1 Victivallales bacterium | reverse complement strand
GACGGCGACCTCAAGCTCCCCAAGCGCTTCCTCGTCTCCCCGCCCGCCATCGATCGCACCAGCGGAGAATACCTCTGCGCCACCGGACTCAAGACTTTCGCCTGCTCCGAAACCCAGAAGTACGGCCACGTGACCTACTTCTACAACGGCAACAAATCCGGATACATCGACGAGAAGCTCGAAAAATACCTCGAAGTCCCTTCCGACATCGTTCCCTTTGAACAGCGCCCCTGGATGAAGGGTGCTGAAATCACCGATGCACTCATCGAGGCCATCAAGTCCGGAAAATACGACCACCTGCGTTGCAACTTCCCGAACGGCGACATGGTCGGACACACCGGAGTCTTCCAGGCCGTCCAGATTGGCGTCGAGGCCGTTGATCTCTGCATTGGACGCCTCAAGGCCGCCATCGATGAAGTCGGCGGAGTCATGGTCATCACCGCCGACCACGGCAATGCCGACGACATGCTCGAACACGGCAAGGACGGCAAGCCCAAGACCGACGCCGCCGGCAAGCCCAAGGTCAAGACCAGCCACTCTCTCAACCCCGTGCCCTGCATCATCTATGATCCAGGCTATCAGGGCGAGTATTCCCTTACTCTCCGCGAAGGGCTGGGAATCTCCTCCATCCCCGCCACCATCATGAACCTTCTGGGTTACGAAGCACCTGCCGACTACGACTCATCTGTCCTGTCGCCAAAGGCTTAAAGCAACATTGAATTCCCCATAGGGGCATAGGGCGCGCTCACTACGAGTGCGCCCTTCATGCACAATCAAGCCATATAAATACGATACCAAGATGTCTCGCGTTCAGTTCACCTCCGAACAAGTCCTCATCGACGGCAAGCCTGTCCAGCTGATTTCCGGCGCCATCCACTATTTCCGTGTTCCGGCAGAATATTGGCGCGACCGCCTGGAGAAAACGCTTCACTGTGGGTTGAACACCGTGGAGACCTACATGCCATGGAATCTCCATGAACCTCGCCAGGGCGAATTCCACTTCGAGGAGATGCTGGATTTCGTGCGTTTCATCCGGCTGGCGGGAGAACTTGGACTCTATGTGATCGTTCGCCCAGGTCCATATATCTGCGCGGAATGGGACAATGGCGGCCTGCCGGTCTGGCTGACCGCCCAGGAAGGCCTTGAACTGCGCCGAAGCAATGCTAAATATCTTTCTGCGGTGGAAGGCTATCTTACCAAAATCCTGCCGATGCTGGCGGAACTTCAACTGGACCAGGACGGCCCTGTCGTTGCACTCCAAATTGAAAACGAATACGGCTCCTACGGCCATGACAAGAAGTACCTGGCCTGGCTACGCGATCTCTTCCGCAAGCACGGTCTGACTGTTCCGCTCTTTACCGCCGATGGTGGCGATGCGGATTTTTACATCAACGGCGGAAACTTGGAAGGCACCCCCATTGCCCTGACCTTCGGCAGCCATGGTCTGTCAGCCTTCGCACGTGGAAAACGTCTGCGCCCGGACTCGCCGTCCCTCTGCATGGAATTCTGGGACGGATGGTTTGATGCCTGGGGTTGCGGAAACCACCGCACCCGCAACGCACAGGAGGTCGCCGATGAACTGGACGACATGCTGAATGCCGGAGGCTCGGTCAATTTCTACATGTTCCACGGCGGAACGAACTTCGGCTTCACCAACGGAGCCAACGCCACGCCGGGACTGGCGGACTATGCCCCGCAGACCACCAGCTATGACTACGACTCGCCAATCTCCGAATGTGGCGACACCACGGAAAAATACTTCAAGATTCAGGAGGTCATCCGCAAATACCGCCCCGATGCGCCGTTCGCAGACTGCAAGCCCTCCCCCAAAACCGCCTACGGAAAGATTCCGCTGACCGAAACTGCGCCGTACTTCCCGAACCTGGACGCCATTGCCGCCCATCGCGTCACTACGCTGACGCCCCCCACGATGGAGAAACTCGGCCAGGCCTTCGGCTTCATCCACTACCGAACCCGCCTCGCCGGACCAGTCCCCCACGCACAACTCACTCTGCGCGAGGTCAATGACCGTGCCATCGTCTTCATTGACGGCAAATACCGCGCGACCATCTTCCGCAACGACGCCCACGAAAAGCAGGAACTCCCCTCTTTCGACATCCCCACCGAAGGTATGACACTCGACCTCCTAGTCGAAAACATGGGCCGCATCAACTACGGTCCGCTGCTGGGCAAGGACCACAAGGGCATCGTCGGCTCCGTGACCATCGCCCTCCAGCAGCAGTTTGACTGGGACACTTGGACGCTTCCGCTCGAACCGGATCAGCTCAATAAGCTTGCGTTCAACGACTTCACCTGGAACAACGACCAGTTGCCGGCGTTCCACCGCGCCACGCTGAATATCGACGGCGAGCCGCAGGACACTTTCCTCATACGTCCTGGCGTCAAGGGCATGGTGTGGATCAATGGCCACAACCTCGGTCGCTACTGGAATGTCGGCCCCACCCGTACCTTATATGTACCAGGTTGTTGGCTGAAGCAAGGCGCCAACGAGGTCGTCGTCTTCGAACTGGAGCGCCTCGAACAGCCCTACCTGCGCTTTGACGACCATCCGGACCTTGGCTAAAAACCACTATGCGCCATAACTTCTTCCTCCTCCTTGTTGTGCTCACCGCCCTCCTGATGACCAGTTGCTCTCACGGATCTCTGCCGCCATGGCTCTCCGGTCCCGCCGACGGATCGACCGTCCCCGTGCTGACCGCCCAGCAGCACGAGTTCCTACTTCAGCCTCGGGAGGAGCGAGTGCGACGCTTTGTGGATGCCGACGAACGCCTCGCGCTGTCGAAAATCGGCGGCACGCCGGAGCCAGTCGTCCTGAAGTGGAATCCGGAGGGCAACACCCCGCCGGAGGACATGGAAGTCATTATCGAGGAATTGGATGAGCAGGGGAAGTGGTGCCCCACGCCCTATTTGGACATCACGATGCTCCCGGGCAATCTCGGCTGCGAGATCCGCAATTTCAAGGTGGATACGACCTACCGCTGGGGAGTCGGTTCCGTCAAAGCGATGCATTTGCCGCCATTCTACACCTTCCGTGCCGCCGATACGCCACCCCGCCTGATGAAAGTCGGCAACATCCCGAATTTCCGCGATGCGGGCGGCTGGAAGACCATCGACGGCAAGCGCGTCCACCAGGGACTCGTCTATCGCAGCGCGGCATACAGCCTCAGTGACGAGAACCGCGACTGGCTGGTCAAGCGCCTCGGCATCCAGATGGAACTCGACCTGCGACTGCCTGAGGACGCCATACCCAACCCGCCGACTGGCTACCTCAATGTCTCCGGCGCGGACTATGCACATATCGACGAAGAATGGGGCCGCCAGCAATGCACCTCCGCCCTGCGGCTCTTCTTCGACCGCGCCAACTACCCCATCCTCGTCCACTGTTCGGCAGGCCAGGATCGCACTGGCACCATCGTATTCATCATCAACGCATTGCTTGGTGTTCCCGAAGAGGACCTCTTCCGTGACTGGGAGGCCACCGCATTCACCTTCCACCATCCGCAATACACCCACGAAACGCACCTCTATAAACTGTTCAAGGTCTTCGACCAGTATCCAGGCGAGACCCTGCGGGAGCGCGTCGAACAATATGTCTTCTCGCTCGGCTTCACCACCGAGGATCTCGCCACGCTTCGGAACATCCTTCTGGAGAAGTAATTCTGCTTATCGTTCAGGCGGATAACTTTGTAAATTATATTTTTAACTTGCCATAAACTTTTTCCCACGAAATACACGAAACACACGAAATACTCTGCCTGGCTACGGTTCATGGCATCAAATGGCAAACCTAGCCGCTCGTTCGGAGCGGCTTCGCCTGTCGGGGCGTGTATTTCGTGTGGTTCGTGGGCAATCCCCAATGACTCATGACTGCTGGCAGGGAATCATGACGGCAAGTTAACGATTATAGTTCCCAGGCGTGACGGCGCTGTGGGGAATCGTTGCTCGGGCCACTACCACGCCGTGTAATCAGGATATTACCAACTAAAACGCTTCGCCACTCGGTCGAGAATGGGGCCGACAACATTCAGTTCCGTCAGCACATCGAGGATGGTGTAGCGGTTGCGAATCATTCCGGCCGCCAACGTGGAGTATTCCAGCCACTCGGGGACATTCAGGCCGATTTCCTCGAAACTCGTCGGGCAACCCAATAGCGCGAAACGCCGTTTGAGTTCCTCAAAGGGCAGCAACTGTTTCCGCAGTTTCTCCGCCAGCTCATCATGCTTGGCGTACAGGAGTTCCTGGCGTTCCCGCAATGCCTCGCCGGTAAGTAGCTTCGCCAACGCGACCTTCCTTGCGCCTTCCTCCATCGTGGTGCCCTTCAGACATTGGTCAATCTGCGCATGACGGCGCTCCGGCGTGAGTTCCGGCGCCTCCGCCGACCACTGGCGCAATTCCTCTGCGCTACAGTGGAAAAAGACCTCCTCCATCAGCGCGGTGGTAATCAACGAGCCGACGGCGACCTTGAAGCCATGCGAAGGCTGGACTCCGTCCTTGCGGATGTCCCGCATCTCCCAGATGTGGCTATAGAGGTGTTCGGCACCAGAGGCGGGCCGCGAGTCCTTCATGTATTGCATTGCAAAACCGGTCTGGCAGAGACCGTTGAAGAGGTTCGCGTAGCAGGTTTCATCTCCCGCAAGCAGTTTTTCGGGATTGTCGAGCCACTCCTGGAGATGCTCCTGAACCATCGGCCAGACGACGGGGTGGATGGGCGTGGCTCCAACGGCATCCGCAATCAGCCAGTCTCCGCCAGCGGGCACCTTGGCGGCGAGGTCGGCGTAGCCGGCGGCGGTCATCTCGAATGGCGCAGTGCGCACGACCGCGTTGTCCGCCACGATCACCAGCGGTGCCGCACAGGGAAGCGTCTGCTTGAAGCCGTCCTTGGTGATGGCAGCTCCGGCGGAGGTGTAGCCGTCCACGGAACCCGCAGTCGCGCAAGAGAGATAGCCGTCGATGCCCACTTCCTCGGTCGTGCGCTTGACCAAGTCATTCAAGGTGCCGGAACCCACCGAAATTGGACGGTGTCCCTTCAACGGTTCTCGCAACAATTCCACGTATTTGTACTCCGCATGGAAAAGCCCGCTGCCAGGGAAAATAACAGGCGCATCCACCTCAATGCCAGCATCCTGGAGCAACCCCTGCACGCGTTGTCCGGCGACTTTCCAGGTGTTGGTGTCCGCCACAATCCGTACCGGCCGGCCGTCATCTGGCCAGCACTCCCGCAGCAACGCCGGAATCTCCGGCAGGACATCATTGCCAATCACGCATTTGTGCGTCTGCAAACCACTGGGAATCGGAATCGTCGCCATTTTTAATCGATGTTACATTTGTTGTTTATCACCTATATTCCCGAGGAACATAGGGGAAATTAAAAGCTCCGAGGTCCGAGGTCCTAAGAGTCTGAGATCTGAACCTCAAGAACAGGTCAAAGTCTGGATCTCGGAACTCAGGCCTTCAGGGCCTCAAGACTGAGATTTATCCTCAATTCAGATGAATTTCCAAACAAGTAGGAAACATAAGGTATAAAATTAGCACGGATTTGGAGTTTTGCCAGTTGAAACCACCTTCTTCGCTTATATTTCTCCTGATTCCAATTTGATTTCACTCCAACTTTTAATCACCGCCATGAATCTTGCAGATTTCCAGTTCACCCGCAGAGAATACACCAGCGGCGTGGACGGTGCCACCGACTGGTATATGATCCATCCGGGCACACGACCGCTTTGTGTCGTCGTCCTGCACGGCCATGGCTCCCATGGCGACCAACTCCTGACTCGCGCCGACCTGGAGGATTGGCGCCAATGCCTGAAGGAACTGGATGCCACAGTCGTCAGCCCAAACCTCCGGGACAACGCATGGATGTCCCCCGCCGCCGTGGACGACTTGGCGGATCTTCTCAAGAACCTGAAGACCGCGCATCCCTGGCACCATCTGGTCATCGCCAGCGGCTCGATGGGCGCCACCGGAGCACTGATCTTCGCGATCCGCCACCCCGAACTGGTGGACGGCATTGTCCCCCTGGGCGCGGCGACCTCCCTTCGCAGCTACATCAAGTGGTGCGACCAGCCGAACAGATTCCCCGTCATTCAGGAGATTCTCGCCGCCATCCGCCAGGCCTACCCCACGGAGGAAACGCTTGCGTTGAATGATGTGCGGAAGCATTGCGACCGGCTGACCATGCCCGTCTTCTTCTACCACGGCGAAGGCGATGCGATCATTCCGGTCTCCGAGGCTCTCGACCTGGCGGAGCAGATGAAAGGCAAAGACAATTTCCACCTCACGCTCATCCCCGGTGGCGGCCACGACTCCCCCCTGCCCTACTTCCGCGAAGGCATGGCTAAAGTTCTTACCGCCCTCGGAGAACCTCTCCCGGATGGCTCCGTCAAAGCCGATAAAGCCTGAATCCACAATGGACTTCCTCATCGCCCCG
>JAFXSU010000194.1 GCA_017525435.1 Victivallales bacterium | reverse complement strand
TCCGCCCAGGACACTGATGAGATCCGCAAAGATCCCCAGCACCGGCATCATCAGACTCATGGCAAGGAAGCGTGGAAGCACAAGGAAATCCATCGCCGGAATTCCAAGTGTGCGCATGGCGTCAAGTTCCTCGTTGACCTGCATGGTTCCGAGTTCAGCAGCGTATGCGGAACTGGTTCGGCCTGCCATCACGATGCCAACCATCACCGGTCCCATCAGGCGAAGCATGCCAATGCCGACCAGACTGGCGACATACGTCTCGGCCTGGAACCATTTCAGCGGAATTGCACCGATGAAAGCCAAAATCACTCCCATCAGGAAACTGATGAGAGAGATGATGGGCAGTGCACGAGGTCCGCACACCACCAGCTTCTCCAGCCAATCGGCGAGGCGCATTCGACTCTGCCCGATGAAAATGCGAGCAATTGCCAAAGTCAATTCTCCCACGAAATTCACAATGCGAAACAGGGTTTCCGAAACATGAATTCCGAAGAAGCCTGCCTGATTCAACAGCGTCATCTGGATGGCTGACTGTTTTGGGGAGGTGTTCCGCCGGGAGGCCAGGCTCAGATTCAGCAGTTTCACCAGCCCTTCAGGGAGTTGGTTGTAATCCAAATCAAAACCGGCTTTTCGATAGGCGAGGATGAGTTCCAGCAACGTGATGGGCAACGTGCTGTCCCATTGCCCTAAATCAGAGGCAATTAGACAGTCGCCTGCCTGTGGCGGGTGGTTTTCCAGAATTTGGCTGGCTGACGGTCGGGGTTGGTTTCGGAGCCAGTCTCCGCACACCAACAACTGGTTGGGTGCTTGAAATTGTGCCGTAGGGAGAGGCATTATTAGTGGCGGTCAAAAATCCTGTGGCATGTCGATCAATTGCGTGAGCAATCTCTCGACGTCGGGGAGTTGTTGGACTGCAGTTTGCAGGACTGGCAGTCGTTCTTTCAGCAAGGGCGCAAGCCCTGGAATGTCATGCTGGATTGTCTGAAGTTGTTCCAGCATCGTGGTTCCCAGTTGAAGGGCTCGGCGGCAGAGCTGCAAGGCCATTCCGAATTGGAAGCATCCCATCTGGTCCAGACAGGAGCGCATGTTGCCTAGAAGCCCAGCCGCCAGCATGAGGGTTTGGAGAGCATTGCAGCGAAATTCGGCGGGAATGACGGCCGCATAGAGGTTGCACCAGTCGCAGAGCAACTGATAGACCGAGTTCTGCGTCAACAAGATGTGTTGTTCCGTCTGACGCATCAGCCGCAATTGTGGCGGAAGGTCTTCATCCGGGATGTTGTTTGCCTCCTCGTTTGCCTTGGCCAGCTCTTCGGGATTGTCCGCTCCGTCCGTATCTGGCATTTCTCCAGTGGTGTTTCCAATGGTGTCGCCAGGTGGCGGGAGATAGGTGTAGGTGCTCAGGCCTTCAAGGTATTCCCGTGGAAATTCGTCCTTGAGATTGGCGTAGATGAGCGCATCGCATCCCGGAAGCGTGCTGAAGCGATCCAGCAGTTCGGTGTAGCGGTGGATGAAGCGCTCGTTGAGTTCCAGTGCGACCTGGCTGTCTTCGGGCGAATTGAAGTCAAACCGCAATTGTCTCATCGTTCATTATGAAAACTTGGTTATGCGGCCATGTGAAGCACATGGCGTTCAATCACATGGCTTCGATGATGCGTCGCCCGAACTCGGAGCAGGAGACCAGTGTGGCGCCTTCCATCTGTCGCGCAAAGTCATACGTGACGGTCTTGGAGGCAATGGCGCTTTCCAGTCCCTTGACGACGAGGCCGGCGGCCTCGCGCCAGCCCAGGTGCCGGAGCATGAGTTCGGCGGAGAGGATGAGGCTGCCGGGGTTCACCTTGTCCTGACCTGCGTATTTGGGGGCGGTGCCGTGCGTTGCCTCGAAGACGGCCGCGCCGGAGGCGTAGTTGATGTTGGCGCCCGGGGCGATGCCGATGCCACCGACTTCGGCGGCCAGCGCGTCGGAGATGTAGTCGCCATTGAGGTTCAGCGTGGCGATTACGCTGTATTCGGCAGGCCGCGTCTGGATCTGCTGGAGGAAGGCGTCGGCCAGAACGTCCTTGACCACGATTTCATGTCCGTTCCGAGGGTTTTTGAAGGTGCACCACGGACCTTCCCCGATGAGCTGGGCACCGTATTTCTCCTTGGCGACGGCGTAGCCCCAGTCGCGGAAGGCGCCCTCGGTGAATTTCATGATGTTTCCCTTGTGGACGAGGGTGACATTCGGGCGGTCCTCCTGCACAGCGTAGTCGAGCGCGGCGGCGACGAGGCGCTGGGTGCCTTCCTTGGAAACAGGCTTCACGCCGATGCCGCAATCTTGCGGGAAGCGGATTTTGGCGAAGCGTTCGGGGAACTCCGCCTTGAGGAAGGCGATGAGCTTCTCGGCTTCCGGAGTGCCCGACTTGAATTCGATTCCTGCGTAGATGTCCTCGGTGTTCTCACGGAAAATCACCATATCCACCAATTCGGGATGCTTGGCGGGGGAGGGCACGCCTTCGAAATGGCGAACCGGACGAAGGCAGACATAGAGGTCGAGTGCCTGGCGGATGGCGACATTCAGACTGCGGATGCCGCCGCCAATCGGCGTAGTCAGCGGTCCCTTGATGCCCACGAGGTATTTGGTGAAGCCGTCGAGCGTTTCCTGTGGCAGCCAATTGCCAGTGGCCTTGAAGGCCTTTTCGCCAGCCAGCAGCTCCAGCCAGTCGATGGAGCGTTCACCGCCGTAGGCTTTGGCGACTGCCGCATCGATGACCGCGCGAGTGGCTTTCCAGATGTCAGGGCCAATGCCATCGCCCTCGATGAAGGGGATGGTGGGATGATTGCCGGTGACCAGCCCGTTCGGGCCCATTTTGATGATATCTGACATGGGAGTTTAAAATCTAAATGGTTGAAGTTAAGAGTTTAGATGCTTAAATCGTAAGGCTTGGGGCTACTGGGCATCCGCGTGTTTTTTCAGGATGCGATCGATGAACTGCAACACCGAATAGCCGCAGTTTTGTCCGGTGGCGGCGTGGGTGAAGCCTTCCAGCACGATGTGGGTGGCATCCGGATGTCCGAACGTCTTGAGCATCTGGACCATGTAGGCGTTTTCGGCAGGGCGTCCGGGCATGTCGTAGCCGTCGCTGCCGGTGATGCAGACCAGCGGGGGGACGTCCGGCGAGATCCAGTAGATCGGCGCATATTCGTCCAGCACGGGCGTGGCACCCAGGCGCTTGTAGCCCAAGTCATGCTTCAGCTGGAAGTGGGTGGTCATCTGACCGGTCACAAGGATGAGCCCTGCCAGTTCATGGTAGGAGTGGTTGTGGAGGGCGAGCAGATTCGGGTTCATTCCAATCATGGCGGAAAGCCAGCCACCGGCGGAAATCCCTCCGATGAAGACGGCGGAGGGAGCGGCACCGAGTTCCTCCAGGTGGTCCAGCACCCAGGCCAACGCCGAACCGGCGTCCTCCAGACAGTCCAGGGCGGTGAATTCCACGCCAGAGGTGCGGTAGCGCACTTCGGCAATGACCATCAGGCCATTCCAGAGCTGTGCGGGCGCGTCCGACCCATCGGCGGTGAGACCGCCACCGTGGTACCAGACCAGCACGGGGAAGGGCTTCTCGCTCTTCTGTTTCGGGATGCTCAGGTAGATCTCCTGCTGGGGATGATCGCCATAGGAAACCACCTTGACATCATAGCTCTTGCGTTTCTCAAGGACGCTTTTTCGGTAGGGCGTCCAGTTGTCCTGCACGGCCTGCGCGAGTTTGCCTGTCTGGTCGTTGGCGGCGAATTTGCGGCGGAAGAGGGTGGCGTAGCCATACGGATTCCCCTCGGAAAGGGCGGTTACGGCTTCGCCTGCCGTCAGTTCGCGGTCGGCTCCAACCAGATAGACTGATGTGTAAAGACCGCCCATTCCCGCACGATTGAAGATGCCAAGCGCCAACAGGACATCCGTGTCTGAGGCAAGCTTGCCAGTGAGTTCGGCGACCAGCGGATAGTTCCAGAGGTCATCGGGAGTCATTCCCGTGTTTGCCCAGGACTGCTCGGCAACGAGTTCGCCGTTGATGTATGCCCAGGCATCCTCGTCCACGCCTGGAATGACCAAGTACCAGTGTGTCTGCGAGGTCAAATCCGGCGTATGAATCCGCTGACGCAGCACGCCAAGACCGAGGGGATTTTCCGCACCTTGCTTTTCCCAGCCGGCTCCCGTATTGTCCTGGTAGTCGCTCCAGTCACGGTCATCCTGCTGTGGTTCCACTGCGGTACGCATGGCGGCCATCGCGGCGGGCGGAGGTGTCTTCAGATTTGGGCTGGGGCCGTTCAACGCCGACACCATTGAGAATTTCCAGACGGATGGCAGACGCAGGATGGTCGTGCCTTCCGGGGCGGATTGTGGGACAACATCGGCAGCAATGGTTGTCATGGCTGTAAAAATTATTGCTAATATACTTGTTTTAAGTATGTTATGCATTTATTAATTACTTGTACAGATGAAGCGCGTCTGCGATGTCGGAGCATTTCGCCTGAAGTTTTGCGCAATTGGCAGGACCAAGGCGGACCAGGAGCTTCTGTGCATCGTTGAGTTGCTCGAAGACGGGGTCGGCGAAGTGGTAGATGCCGTCGGTTCCGGTCGGAACGAGCTGCGGATCGAAATCGAATTTTGGCGTGGTGAGGATGGTATTGAAGGCCTCGGTGAGGAGCTGGCGGATGTTCTTGTCCTGGTAGCCGAGTTTTTTGCAGCATTGTTGCAGGACCGGCTCAGCCATTTCAAACCATTCAGCGACCTTTTGCGGGTCGAGGGAGTCCACGAAGTCCACGGCGGTCTGGTAACGGGCATATGACTCGGCGGTTGCCACCCAGGTTCCCTCGGCGTTGCGCTGCGCGGAGAAAGATGTCTCGACACGAAGGAAGTCCAGCGGGTCGAGGGGCCGTTCGCCATTCGCAATGGCGTCGATTGCCTTGACCAGCCGCATTGCGGGGGTGGTCTGCGCCAGCAGTTTTGCCCAGAAGGGAGAGTCGGAGAAGGTTGAAGCTTTGGCTAGCAGTTCCTCGGAGGTAAGGGCACGGGCGAGGGACTGCTCCTTCGGCGCATCCTGGTTGACGGTGCTCGCGGATTGGCCAACGGCAGTTGCGTTTTCCTGCGTGGCGGTAGTTGTGGCTGGCTGTCCGACAACCTGTGATTCGAGTTCCCCCGAAGCCGTTGGTTGGACGATGGGCGGTGGAACCGGCTCGTCCACTGGCGCTTTGTTGGCGCGAATTCGCCAATAAATACCTCCGCCGATGCACGCAAGCACCAGCGGCGGTAGAATATAGAAAAAAAGTTTACGTGCGAGCATGCTCTAGAACTCCACTTCGCGCGGGGCGCGGGGGAAGGGGATGACATCGCGGATATTGGCCATTCCAGTGCAGAAGCGCACCATCCGCTCGAAGCCGAGGCCGAAGCCGGCGTGAGGGACGCTGCCGTAGCGGCGCAGGTCAAGGTACCACCAGTAGCTGGCGGGATCCATCCCGCATTCTTGGATGCGTGCCGCGAGGCGGTCCAGGCGTTCCTCGCGCTGGCTGCCGCCGATGATCTCGCCGACCTCGGAAAGCAGCACGTCCATGGCCGCGACGGTCTTGCCGTCGTCGTTCTGCCGCATGTAGAAGGCTTTGATTTCCTTGGGGTAGTTCATCACGATGACGGGACCGTTGAAGACTTTCTCTGCCAGATAGCGCTCGTGTTCGCTTTGGAGGTCGCAGCCCCAGCTCGGCTTGAATTCGAAGGTGTCGGCGGCCTTCTCCAGCAGCTCAATTGCCTCGGTGTAGGTGATGCGGGCGAATTTTGCGGTGGAGAGGCGGGTGAGGCGCTCAAGCAGGCCCTTCTCGATTCGCTGGTCGCAGAAGGCGAGGTCTTCCGGACACTCCTGGAGGACGGCGGTGAAGAGTGCGCGGAGATAGTCCTCGGCGACATCCGCATCGTCCTGGAGGTCGGCGAAAGCGATTTCAGGTTCGATCATCCAGAACTCGGAGAGGTGGCGCGTGGTGTTGGATTTTTCGGCGCGGAAGGTTGGTCCAAAGGTATAGACGCTTCCCAGAGCGCAGGCGTAGGTCTCGGCTTCAAGCTGCCCGGAGACGGTCAGGTTCACGGGTTTGCCAAAGAAATCGCGGTCGAAATCCACCTTGCCGGTCGCCTTGTCCATCGGCAGTCGGTTGAGGTCGAGTGTGGTGACCTGGAACATCTCGCCCGCGCCCTCGCAGTCGGAGCCTGTAATCAGAGGAGCTCTCCTGCCGTCCTATCT
>JAFXSU010000193.1 GCA_017525435.1 Victivallales bacterium | reverse complement strand
AGTACTACGGATGCATGTGCCAGGCAGTGAGTCGTGGAAATTGGCAAAAAGCAATTCCCGCCAATCTTCTGCCAACTGTGCGCTTTCGATGCCGAGTTTTTCAGCGGAAAGCAACCTGCGCGCAGCGCGCGACACAGCCGCCTTGACCGGATGGCATGCACTGTAGCAACCTCGGAAAAACGGTCCCAGTTCACCAGTCACCTCAGGAAGTTCCTTTTCCTCGAAAAGCTGGAAGTACTCTCCCAAGGTGCTGAATTTGAGTGGATAACGCTTGGCAGCCTCACGAAGCCACTGCAAATGCTTGCGATAGAGCCCACCGCCATGGTCGCCAACTCCGAAGAAGAACGCCTGGTCGCCTTGGCCAGTCTCCAGAAAATGCTCGATTTGGTGGCAGAGATCCGCCTCGGTTATTGCCTGATCGGTGCCGTAACACTCCTTGATGTTCAAGCAAGTCACCTGGCTGCCACCCGGCCCCTTCCACCGGAAAACTGGCGTGCCAGGCAACTGCGGACGCATAAAACAGTAGTGCGTAAACCCTGTTGCATTTAGGATTTGTGGAAGACCGGCAGAGTGCCCGAAGGCATCCACATTGTAGCCGATCTTGACCTCCACGCCAAAACGCTCACGGAAATACTCCTTGCCGACTAGCCCTTGCCGCAGCAACGGCTCCAAGCGTGCCAAGATGGCATCCGACTGCACCTCCCAGCCGCCGACCAGCTCCCAGCGTCCCTCTTTCACCAGCGCCTGGAGGTCATGGAACAACGCCGGGGCGCACTCCTCCACCCAGCGATAGAGGGCGGAGGAAGAACACACGAACTTCAGGTCGGCATTCTCCTTCAGGAGCGCGACATTGCTGGTAATGGAGTTCAGCCACGTATTCCGCCCAGAACGGCGGCTCCAGATCCAGACGGGATCGATATGGGTATTAAAAATGACATGCAAATGTTTGGCAGACATAGTAAAACCTTCTTTCAACTATTTCTTATGGCAATCGCAGTGATGGGCCCGGCCAAGCCACTCCTTCAACCCATGACGGTAGAGGTGATAGCGAAGATAACGCCCAAAACGCAAAAGCCAGCTGGGCTGATTCCGAATGCGATCGTCTTCTGTGAGAAGCTGAGGATAGTAGTCATCGATGATCTTCAACATCGAATAACGATCGGCCTTGCGTTGCTGTCGGTGTAGCCAGCGTTTCAGAAAGCGCCACGAAAAGACGTTCGGTTGGCAGTAATTCGCTGTCGCCCAATCCAGAATGCACGGAGTCTTCCCGTTGCAAATCAGCAGATTCGCCCGCCGGAAGTCCCCGTGCGCAAACCCCGCCTGATGGCATTGATGAAGGCATTGCCGCAATTGCTCGAAGAACTCCACAGGTGGCTTGGTGTCAGCGGTATAGTGCTTGGCACTAAGCAACTGATTGCCTTCGACAAACTCCATCACCAAAGTGTAACGCTCCAACAATGCAAATGCACGCGGAACATTGCGGATGCCAGCGGACTCCAGCATGCGAAGAATGTGCCACTCATTGCCGATGGTCGCACGCCCGAAAAACCACCGTGACAGCAACGAGTGTCGGGCAAAACTCTTGACAAGATACCTATGACCATCCTTTTCAAAGACATAGATATTCGCCGTCCCCGCCGAGGTCGCACCTCGCAGCAACTGACTGGCCGCCAACAACTCATCGGCCGATTGGTCTTGAAACGGTTGTTCCTTAAAATTCTCCATACTCCAACAGGACATCTCCGCCGGGCAGTTGTTTTCCCCGGTGGAATGCCTTAATATAAGCCTGAAACCATGTTTTTGCCTCTGTGGTTTCCTCCAAATCATCCACCTGGAATTGCAAAATCCTTTCGATGAATTATAGTACAACGCTTAACGTTCGCGTATCACGAGATGCGGAGCGTCATACCCAACCCCAAATCGAGATTTCGAGGCGTGCCGTTCGCCTGGCACGCATTGGCAAAATCCCGAGTAACGAAGAGGAGACCCGACTATGGCGAAAATTACCATCAATGACCTGCTCGAAGCTGGCGTCCATTTTGGCCATCAGAAGCGCCGCTGGAACCCCAAGATGAAGAAATACATCTATGGAACCCGCAATGGCATCACCATTTTCGACCTGGTCAAGACCATGCAGCAACTCGCTGTCGCATGTGATTTCCTGACCGAGACTGCCGCCAATGGCGGACAGATCCTCTTCGTCGGCGCCAAGCGTCAGGCCCAGGAGATTGTCAAGGCTGCCGCCGAGGCCGTCGGAATGCCCTATATGTGCGACCGCTGGCTGGGCGGAACCCTCACCAACCAAAAGGTCGTTCTCACCCGTATCGCCTTCATGAAGAAGTTGCGCCAGCAGTTCGCGGACGGCTCCATTGAGAAGCGCCCGAAGAAGGAGGTCGCCGGCCTCAAGCGCGAGCTGAGCAAGCTTGAGACTTCTCTGGGCGGCATCGCCGACATGCCCAAACTGCCCGCCGCCGTCGTCGTCATCGACGTGGATCGCGAGGACATCGCAGTCAAGGAAGCCGTCAAACTGGGCGTCCCCGTGGTCGCCTTGGTGGACTCCAACTGCAATCCGGACGGTATTGACTATGTGATTCCGGGCAACGATGATGCGTT
>JAFXSU010000192.1 GCA_017525435.1 Victivallales bacterium | reverse complement strand
CGTAGGAGGCGATGTAGGCGGAGAGCCCTCCAGTCATCTCACCGCAGACACCGGCATAGAGGCGGTTGTCCACGCCGGAAATCAGACTCCAGCAGGTATCGTGGACGGGGAGTTGGTCGAATACAATGGTGTCAAGTTTTGTCATGAATTGTCCAATCGATGACTAATAAGAGCAGAAAAGCGATAGCGCAAGCGGGCAGGAGGAAGAAGCTGCCGGTGTTTCCAAATCTGTCGGTGAGGAGTCCGAGGAGGAAAGGGAAGACTCCGAAGCCTGCTGCGCCGGCGGTCGGGAGCAAAATCAGCATGGTAGTCTGGTCGAGTGTCGTGAGTCGGTTGACACAGTGGTTCTGAAGTCCAGGCCAGAGTGGTCCGGTGGCGACTCCCAGCAAGAAGAGCGTTGCCATGAACAACCAGAGGGGGGCGGCGTTCAATGCAATCAAGCTGGCCGCGAGAAGAGTGGTTGCGCAGCAGACCAGGATTTTTCCAGTGGATTTTTGGCGTCCCAGCAGTCCCGCCAGGAATCTTCCGGCGAACATGCCGGCGGCGAAGAGTGCGGTGCCGACTCCGGCGGCGGCGGGACCCACGGTCCATCGTGTCTGGAGGTAGGTGGGCATCCAGAAGAGCAGGCTGTGTTCGACTCCACTGGCCAACGGCATGGCGGCAAGAAAGAGCCAGAAGTGGGGACTGCTCAGGGCCTGGCGTGCCTCTCCCCAGGTCTGGCGGAAACTCCGCACCTCGCCTGGAATCCTTTGGTCCTGTTGGCGTTGACGAAAGAAAAAGGCGCCCGGTATTAGCGTGATGCATCCCACGCAGACCAGGACGATACGCCACGACACACCATGCTGGAGCAGCAAGCCTGCCAGGAGCATGATGCTGACGGAACCCACTGACCAGAACGAGTGGGTGATGTTCACATAGCGCGCGGCATCCAGATCGGAACGGTGGTTCTCATTTACCAGTGGAGTGACGAGGCCTTCGAAAAAGCCCTGGCCGATTGACGAGATGACAATTGCGACCACCAGCGTCATGTAGGAATGCACAGTGGTGGCAAGGAGAATCCCTCCGCCAACGAACACTGTGGCTACGGACAGCGAATGGCGCTTGCCCCATCGTCCTGCGATGAAGCCACATGTCGCCATGGACAGCAACACGAATCCGCCTCGCCAGAGGGCGAGAGTTCCGGCCAATGCGTTGTTTCCCTCGTCGAGAGCAAAGTGGAGTTCTTCCGTCAGCGGAGCGAGGACATTGGGAATGCAGAATGCACACCACGCGTAGGTGATGTACAAGAGAAACGTCGCATAGTCGCTGGACTGAAAACGGAGAGGCGTGCGTTGAGACATGGATTATTGGGCGTTCAGTGCGAGAATGAAGTCAATCATCTCGGATCGGATTTCATCCAGGTCGCAGGTGGCCAGGTCGGCGGTTTTCAGGTCGCCAAGGAAGGCGGCGGCCTGCACGGCAGACGGGGCGGCGGGGGATTGGCGGATGGCAGACTGAAGGGTCGCCAGGTAACGCAGGTCAGTCACGCCCTCACGGTAGCCCTCCCATTGGAGGGTGTCGATGACGCCGTCGGCGGTGGGATAGGTCATGTTCTCGTCTCGGTAAACTCCATCGAAGTCATTCCAGATGAAGCCATATCCGCATTGATAGGCGTGGGTCATCGCGCCGTCGAAACCCCATTGCCAGAGGAGCAGCCCATAGTTTCGGCGGTAGGTCTCTGGAGTCACGCATCCGCCCTGTGGATGGCCGTAGCTGACGAGTTTCATTCCCTTGGCCTTGGCACGTGCGACGTCTTCCGCAGTGAAGCGCTCATCCACGACGCAGGCCAGGTCCAGCGAGGTGTCCAGGGCATCCGCCAAGTCCATTACGGCGACATAGACTTTTCCGCCTGCCTCATGGACAACCTGCCAGGCTGGTTGTTCTCTTGCCAAGACATCCGGTCGCGCTTCGTCAATCCCGTAGAAGTAGATTTCTTCGGCACCGTGTGCCTTGGCGATGGCGATGGCCTTTTCCACATGCTCGCGCAGATTGGCGAGGTCTTCTGGGCGGTCGGAGTCGCCAGTATTGCTGCCCCACAGGAAGATGGTGTGGTTGCTCATGCCGGCGAGTTCGCGCAAGGTAAGGCATTCTTCGAGATAGTTGATGTCCTCGCCTCGCCACCATAAGAAGATGGGTGGATTGTCCACGCCGTGGGCTTTGAGGTTGCGCATTTCGGCGAGGAACTGCTCGGGGGTCTTGCTGTCGGAGTAGTTTCCGGCACCGATGGATCCGTTGGGGCCGAGCTGTCCCTTGTAATATATGGAAGAAAGGAAGTTCTCCGGCGGGAGGAGATCGAATGGGAGGACTTCGACGGTGACAGGCAGTTCCGCGCAGATTCTTTCCCCGCTGGCGAGCGAGATGATGCCATGGTAGGTTCCGGGAGGCGCGTCGTCAGGGACTTGGAGGTTCAGCCAGAACTGCCGTCTAGTTCCGGGCGCGATGTCCACCGGTTGGAGTGCCGTACAGTCTCGCACTGGGAAGTCCTTGAGGTCAAGGTGGAAATATTCTTTTCCGGGGAGGCCGTATTGTTCATCCAGTTCGGCGGAGATGTAGGTGTAAAACGAGCGTTCCGGAAAATCAAGCCGTATGTAGTTTCCGCGGTCGGTAGAGCTGGCCTTGACCAGCAAGGGGTCGTTAAGCAACAGTTCAGGAGTGAGGGTGCGGTAGCCGGCCCGCTTGATGGTGATGGCCGGAGCACCGGTGTACCAGGTTGTCACGTGGCGGATGACCAGCGAATCGGCGGAAATGAGACTGCCATTCTCCGATTCCAGCGCGGAGGCCTTGGGCAGCAGTGCAGTCAGGGGGGCGGTGGGCGAACCTTCCACCACGAAACTGGCGACGGAGGTCTCGCCACGAGCAAGCCGGAAGGAAAGTGCGTCTGCCAGCTGGGCGGGAACGACTTCTGCTTTCGGCGTGAGCAGGCGGTCAGTAATGGCCTTTACCACCGTTACGCGCGGTTCCGGCTGAGCATCGGATTCCGCGAAGAGCACATCGGAGAAGCAAAGGTCAAGGTAGGGGGTCTCTGGCAGGTTGTCCACAATCTCCAGCACCACTTTGGCATAATGTGCATTCTCCGGAAAGGTGAGCAGCGGCGAGGCACAGAGGTGCCATTCGCCGTCCTCGGGAATTGTGAAGCGGTCCGCACCGTCCATCGCGGTCGTGCTTTGAACGAAGGTGGAGGCGTCTTCCTTCTCGTAAGTCCACACGTGCAACCAGAAATTTGCCGCGCCTTTTACCCACACGGAAAGGAAGTAGGGACGCCCCGGCTGGATGGGCAGAAATGCGCTGGAGGAGTGTTTGCTGAAGGCGTCCCCCTCCCAGTCCTGCATCGTGCAGGAGGGTAGGTCGGCATGGACATGGAGGCACTCGTGCCCATTTCGTCCGCCCGTCGGCTTGATGACTGCGTGTGCGAGATGGTTCCAGCCCGTCCCCAACGGCAATATTTCGGCGGTGGCGTGCAAGGCGAGAAGGCTCGCCAGGAGTATCGTGAGGACGGAAAATCGGTTCATGGGTTTACTTGCGGTTTCGAGTTTTTTCGGCACTTTCTGTGTACTATAGATTGAATTTCGGGTTTCGTGCGTAGGGCAGGGCGTTTTTCACTGCTACAAGGGCTAGCAGAGATGGATGGACTGAAAAAGGGCTTATTTATACTAAATTTAGGAAACTCTCTTGATTTTCCGCTTTTTTTTCCTATAATAATATATATAATCACTTTTCTCAATCTTAAACTTTCGTGCTAACCATGAAAAAGTCCTTCACCCTGATTGAACTCCTGGTCGTCATCGCGATCATCGCAATTCTTGCCTCCATGCTGCTGCCCGCGCTCTCCAAGGCGCGCGAGAAGGCGCG
>JAFXSU010000022.1 GCA_017525435.1 Victivallales bacterium | reverse complement strand
GGCTGCGGAGCAACCACATTCACCACCACGGGCTGCGCCACGGAAACTTCAGGCATTGCAGGCAACGGATTCTGCACGACGCGCTCCGGCGCGGCTACTTCCTGCACCGCGGGCTGTGCGGCAACCGCATTCACCACCACAGGCTGCGCCACGGAAGCTTCAGGCATTGCGGGCGGCGGGTTTTGCACGCCGCGCTCCGACGCGGCAACTTCCGATGCCACTGGCCGTGAAGGTGATTCCGCCACCACAGGCTGCGCCATGGCAACTTCTGGCATTGCGGGAGGCGGGTTCTGCACGCTGCGCTCCGGCGCGGCGACTTCCTGCACCACGGGCTGTGCGGCAACCGTATTTATCACCGCAGGTTGCGCCACGGAAGCTTCAGGCATTGCGGGCGGCGTGTTTTGCACGACGCGCTCCGGCGCGGCAACTTCTGATGCCACTGGCCGTATAACGGGAGCCATCGGAATCTGCGCCACCACAGGCATCACTACAATGGTTGAAGACATATCAAGCGGAGCTTCAACCATCACTGGCAACACGGGCAATTCTGCCAATGAAGGCTTCACCGCAAAAACAGGAACATCAAACCCATTTGCAGACTTTGTAGGCACTTCCGCCAATGAGACTAGCGGAATCGCAGATTTCTCCATGCTGGGAGACGCCACTATAGGGGCATCGGGGACAACCATCTCCGTATCGACTTTCATCACGATTGGCGGAACCGTTTCTCGCGCCTGCGCGTAAAGAAAAGCGGGCCGATCCGTCGAAGAAGACTCCACCACAACAGTTTTCACCAATTGGACCTGCACTGCGGATGAAATAAATTTATTATATTCAACAGTTTCTACAACAGGAAGTTGCTTTATTAGTTCTTTGGCTTCTTGGGCAATCTGCTTTGGTGTTCCCTCGGCACCAGACACGTGTCCCGCAACAGAAGGTGCCAATGTTGTTTTCGCAACCTCGGCTTGCCGTTCTACCACAGCCTCGCCATTCGCCACAATTGATTTCGACGAAGCCGTCGGCTGGGGAACATTCGAAGCAGACATTTCAGCCATGACAGCCTTCCCTGTCCCCTCCCCCAATTTCACACTATGTCTAAGCGAAACAGATACATCCGCCTTTTCCACATCCACTTTTTCCGCTACAGGAGAAGCTGGCGGGACCTGCGGAATCTCCACTGGTCTGACATCATCGTTATGACGCATCAATTGAGCTAGCAACTCAGTGAGCGTTCCGCAAGGCTTCGACGTTGGCGCGGCTTCTTCGCCCATATTCTTCAAAAACTGCCGGACAACATCAGGTGACACAGCCGCTGGATTCGGCAACAGCGGCATCGGTTCTTCCGCAGAGGGCGTCGTCGCAACGCCAATGGGCTGGATTGTCTTCAATTCAATCATCGCCCATCTCCTCCACATTCTTCTTTCCGGTGAAATCCTCGAGTTCGATTTCCTGGCGGAACTCCTGTTCCTTCATTTCCTCCACCAGCCACATCGCCTTGTGTTCCGAAATCTTCATCCGCTCCTTGGAGGCCGTGACAAAGACGGCCTTCGCCTTCTCGGAGAGCTTCTCCTTCTCCTGGACCTTCGCCGCCGCCAAATTCACGTTGTCGGCCTTCAGCTCGCCCTCCTTGTCAATTCGCGCCACGCCCTCCAGGGCACGGTCGATATCCTCGCGGGTAACCGCGTGGCCCACCACCGCCGCAAAAATCCGATCGCGGCGTTCCTCCTTGGTTTCCTGATACTTGCGCAACTCGTTCTTGCGCTCCTCCAACTGCTGTTCAGCACGCACCACCTCCTGCCGCGCGGCGACGAGTTCCGCGCTTGCACGGTCCTCCCGCATCATGCGGATTCGCAGAAGATCTTGAAGTGCGTAGGCCATATTATAAGTTTAGAGGTGAGAGGTGAGAGGTGAAAATCAACTTACGGCAGCCTGGAGCATTTGGATGGTCTCCTCGTAGGTGTTTGTCTCGCGGAGACCCTGTTTGAGGAAATTGTTCACCGCATCGATCTTGGCGATTGCCTCGTCGGTCTCGGCATCGGAACCCTTCTGGTATTCACCAATCTTAAGCAGCAACTCCACTTCTTGGTATTTTGCCAAGATGGTACGCAGATGCGCCGCCGCCTTGCGGTGCTCCGGGGTAATGATGGCGTTCTGGCAACGCGAAATGGACTGGAGGACATCAATGGCGGGATAGTGGTTCATCTGCGCCAGCTTGCGAGAAAGAATGATGTGCCCGTCAAGGATGGAGCGCGTCTCATCGGCAATTGGCTCGGTCATGTCATCGCCCTCCACCAGAACCGTGTAAAGTGCTGTGATTGAGCCTTTTGCGGAATTACCAGCACGTTCCATGAGCTTCGGCAATTCGGAGAAGACGCTTGGCGGGAAACCGCGCCGCGTCGGCGGCTCGCCGGCCGCCAAGCCGATTTCGCGCTGTGCACGACCGAAACGCGTCACGGAATCCATTAGCAGAAGCACCTTCATGCCCTTGTCGCGGAAGCTCTCTGCGATTGCCGTGGCGACATAAGCGGCCTTCAGACGCTCCATCGCACTTCGGTCAGAAGTCGAACAGACCACCACCGATTTCCGCATGCCGTCTTCGCCCAGGTCCTTCTCAATGAACTCCCGCACTTCGCGTCCACGTTCGCCAATCAGCGCAAGCACCGTCACCTCGGCCTCGGTGTTGCGCACAATCTGCGCCATCAACGTGGATTTGCCGCCACCGGCCGCTGCGAAAATGCCCATGCGCTGACCTTCGCCACAAGTCAGCAAGCCATCCAAGGCTCGAAGCCCCAACGCGATTGGCTTATTGATGACCGTGCGCTCCAAGGGATTTGGCGAACTGGCATAGACCGGATAGTAGCCTTCCGGTCGCAACGGACCTTTGGTATCCACGTCCATCGGCCGCCCCAGCCCGTCAATCACACGCCCCAAGAGCGTTCGACCGACTGGAACCTGGTGGACGCGGTGCGTGGGAATCACCTCGGTCTGGGCGGAAATGCCAGTCATCTGCCCCAGCACGGTCAGCAGAACGGCCTCCTTGGTAAAGCCGACCACCTCCGCCTGGACTTCCGTGTTCTCCCAGGGATTGCGCAGTATGCAAATCTCGCCGACCTTGACCCCGGGCACGGCAGCCTTGATGATGGTACCAACCATCTGGATGACCTTGCCCTTCACGTCAATCGGCCTTACATCGTCAATCGCGTGATCCAGGACTTCTCGAATGTAGTCAAACGAATTGGGCACGTCACTCTTCCTTCGAGAAATGCTTTTTGAGAGACTTCTCAATGGCAGCCAGCTGAGTCTCCACCGATGCGTCTGCAATGCCAGCCTCGGTCTCGATCATGCAGGCCGTTCCCGTGAGACGCGGGTTCTCCTGCACGTCAATCTCTTCCATCAGCGGATAGTCCGCCAGGATCTCGTTCAGGCGTCCACGCACCACCGAAACCATTTCCGGAGCCACCT
The DNA here is from genome assembly GCA_017525435.1 of Victivallales bacterium. Classification (GTDB taxonomy): domain Bacteria; phylum Verrucomicrobiota; class Lentisphaeria; order Oligosphaerales; family Oligosphaeraceae; genus RGIG1601. Next base: position 4,091 of record JAFXSU010000022.1, on the reverse strand, counting down.
TCAAGGTAATGCGCCGCTGGTTGCGAACCACCGCGTTCATCACCTTGCGCACAATCTGGACCACCATCTCCTCGTCGCCAATCTCCATCACGCATTTCTTGAGCGCGGTCATGACGACTTCGACCATCTTGCCTTCCACGGACTCCATGAAGGCCACGCTCTCGTCCAGCAACTCGAGCTTCTTGGCGACGATGGCGGCCTTGCCCTCCTCCAGGCCCTGCTCGTAGCCGCGCTGCTTCTCGGCGTCATAGGCCTCCTGGGCGGAGCCGCGGATGCGGGCGGCCTCGGCCTCGGCGTCCGCCAGCATCTCCTGGGCGCGACGGACGGCGGCGGCCTCCTCGGCCTTCACCAGGCGCGTGGGCGAGTGCAATTCAAAGGAGTTCTTCTTCAGGAGTAGCATAGCGCGTAGGCCTCGGGAAATTTCAGTTTCAGCAGGCACTGGACCACTTCGGGACTGCCCGCCGCATTCGACAAGTCAAATTTCTTGAAATAAGGGAGATAGCGAAAGATCTCCGGATACACGCCCGGAAAATCGGCGCGGAGCTGGCGCACCCGCGCGCCATCCACCACGGTCTTCCAGGAAGCCGCCTGCGGCAGCGCCTCCAGCCAGAGGGCGACCTGGCGGCGCGTCTCCTCGTCCAGCAGCTCGAAACGGCTCTCCGGCCGCGAGAAGTCCAGAAGCGGCTTTCCGGCCGCGAGGTAATCCCGCACCTTCGGCCACAGCACGCCGTTGGCAACCAGCTCTCTTGCGGATTTCAAGTCCAAGTCCATCAGCCTTCCTCCACCCAGCTGCGGTTCGCGCCCTTCTGGGCGGCCAGGTAACGCCGCCACCGCCGCGCACTTTCGTCCGCACGGCCAGTCATCGCCAGCGCACGCGTCTCCAGAATCGCCTCGGCACGAGACAGTTCCGGCGGAAAGTCGGCGGCGGCCAGCACCTTCAGCGCGGCCGGGGCCTCGCCATCGGCCAACAGCAGCTCCGCCAAGGCGGCCGCCGCCACGCCGTCCGTCGGGTCGTCTTCCACCAGCGCCTCGACGATCACGCGGGCGCGGTGGGAACGGCCGTGACGCGCGAAAAGCCACGCCGCCGTCAGCATGAATTGGCGACTTTGCGGGGTCATCTCACTTCTGCGTCGGACGGGCGGCCTGGAAGACGGTCACGGTGATCTTCTCGTACTGCAACCCCTCGATGGCGTTCATCACGAGGCTCTTGATCTGCGGGATCAGATCCTCGACCTCCGCGTCCCAACGGCTGTGGATCGCCACGGCCGCCGAACTGGGGAGGGTGTTCTTGGCAAAGGGGTCGTTCTCCGGAAGGACGATGTGGACGCGCGCGTCCAGGATGCCGTCGATGGAGGCGATGGTGCGGGAGAGGTCCTGCGCCAGCGCGTCCATGAAGCGGATGCGCTCCTCGGAGGGCGAGCTGACCATGCCGGACTTCTTGAAGACCTCGGTCACCCCCTGGTAGTTGCGCCGCGGCAGCCCCTGGCTCTCCAGGAGATTCACGGCGGCCGCGAAGTCCTTGGTGTCGATGATGACATTCCAGAGATTCTCCTCGCCCGCCTTCTTGCGGCAGTCAATTCCCGCGTCCAGCAAGGCCGCCATGACCAGGTTGGCCTGGCGTTCCTCCAGCTGGGAATGCAGCGTGGCCTCTTCCTTGCAGCCGGTCAGAACCAGCATCCCGGCCAGGAAGCACAATAACGACAATCTCTGAAAAAATTGCATATTAATACCTGATTTTCAGAAAGTTACCAAGTTAATCACTGATTTTTGATCAAGGTCTGGACCGTATTGCTGGACTTGTCGGCGACCTTGGCAACGACCTCCTGCTGGAAGGCCAGGTTGGCGACTTCGTACTGCAGTTCCAGCAGCGCCATCGCATTGGTTCCGTGCTGTCCCAATTCGGAGAGCGCCCTGATGCGGTGGAGCATATCCTGATGGTCCACCTGGGCATTCCGCCAGACTGCGGAGACCTCGTTCGCGAAAGGCACGGCCTGCACCTGCGTCGGCGCGGCGACGTCACCGGCGGCCATCGCGGCCTGGAAGCGCTCCACTGCGGCGGGGCTGTTCACCGGCACGCCATTTCCCATTGCGGTGGCTTCCTGGACGGGCGACATCCGCACGGAGCGAATTGCCTCGACAATCATTCCATCGTTCATTTGAGCAAATCCCCTGCAAGTTGCGCCGCCGCCGGGTCCGCCGTCTGGCTGGCGGCCGACCGCAACGGCTCTGCGGCCAAGTCGGGACGGTCCATCCGAAGATAGGCCATCCCCTTGAATGCCAAGAGCATTGCCGAGTCGGGATGGTTCACCAGTCCGACCCGGTCAATGTACTCTACGGCACCTTTGAAGTCGCGCGCGCTCATCAGCATCACCGCCCGGGCCGAAGCCAGGGCGACATCGGCGGGGCGAAACCGCTCCAGCGCCGCCAAGATGCTCTCGGCGGACTGGAAACGGTTGCGCCCAATCGCCATCATCGCGATGTTGAGCAGCAAACGTGCTTCGTTCGGCTCCAAGTCAACCATTAGCGGAAGTTGGAGGCGATCGAGTTCAGGGCGTCGCCCAGGTTCTTGTTGATGTTGGTCATGGTGGTCAGGGTCAGGTTCCACTGCTGCAGGTCGTACTGGAGCTGCTGGAGGTTCGCCTGGACGTCCGGGTGCTTCTGGTAGTTCTCCAGGGAGTCGCTCAGACGCTTCTCCATGACGTTGACGGTGGCCATCAGGGCGACGTACACCGCATCGGTATGGATGTTGTTCGCGTAGGCGCCATCGGTACGATAGCCGCCATTCTTGACGTCATCGACGTTTTCGACGATTTTCGGGAGACCGACTACATCAGCCATTGTTGTTTCCTCTTGGTTTTGGGTTGTGGGGCTTTCACCCCGGGGTTGGTTGACAAACGTTAAAAAAAACAAACGGAAGAAAAAACAAAAAAACAAAATCCACTTCAGCCGCCCTGCCCGCCGTCGCGGACGGCCAGCCGCAGGAGCTTCCGGGCAATGACGACCGCCTTCTTGAGCTCCTCGGCGGCGGCGTATTCGTCGGGCGGCAGCCCCAGGCGCAGCCCGTCGGCGAGGCGCGCGTCCAGCGCCAGCAGCGTCTGGTCGTAGCGCTCCAGGGCGGCGGAGCCATCGGGTCCGGTGAGTTCCTTCTCGATGTCGAGGAGCTGGATCATGGCTTCCACTCCAGCGTGAAGTCGCCCTGCTTGAGCACCACGGCGTCCTCGGTGATCTTGCTCACCAGGAAACCATGGAAGTCGGCGCCCTCCAGCACGCGCGAGCCGTCGCGCATCACCAGGCAGGGATACGGCGTCATCAGCACGCCCACGACCGGCAGACGCGGAACCGACGGCGCGACCACGGCGGGAGCGGCGGGCACCACGGCGTCCAGCGGCGCGGCCGGCTCGTCCGAGACCTCCACCACCGGCGGAACCGGAACACTCTGCGCAACCACCGGCAGGGTCACCTGCGAGCAGTCCACGCTCTCGGCGAAATTGACGTCCGCCTGGATGGCCTCGAGCATCCGCCGCAGCGCCTGCGGGCTTTCCAGGTGGCCGGCCAGCTCCAGCTTGCGGTCGGCGGCGGAGACCACCTTCACCGCGTCTTCGGTGACAATGTGCATCAGCTCCTCGGCGGAGGCGCGCAGCGACTCGTCGTCCGACAAGTCCAGCTCGATGCCCGGGAAGGCGTTGTACGCCAGCGCGATGAGCTGCAGCCGTTCGGCGCGGCGACGGAGGTTCCCGCGCAGCTTCGGCGCCTCGGCGGAACCCTCGGCGGGCAACACGGCCTCCACCCCGAAGGCGGCGGCCAGTTCCTCCACGGTCTGGCGGTGATACGGCCGCGCGGCCAGCTCCCGCTTGTCCGCAAACCACTTCTCGGACTTCTGCTGCCACCAGACTCGGGCGTTCATCATCCCGACATTGAGCTGCGGCCAGAAGAACCAGACCAAAAACTCCAGCACCACAATCGCCACCAGCAACACCAGCAGCGTCAGCTGCAGCCGACGCCCCTTGGCGGGCGGCGCCGTCTCCGGCTTGGGCGCCTCGGCGCTCTCCGCCGCATCGGCTGGCGCCGTCTCCGGCTTGGGCGCCTCGGCG
>JAFXSU010000021.1 GCA_017525435.1 Victivallales bacterium | reverse complement strand
GTGCGCCGCATCGGTGCGGGAAAACACATTGTGCTGGCGGACAAACGCCTTGAAGCGGCGCAGACTGCCGCGAAAACACTGGAGGACGCGGGCTTCGAAACCAGCGCAGTTGCCGCCGACCTCGCCAGCCGTGAATCCATCCTGTCGCTCATCGAACATGCGCAAAAGTTTGGCGACATCATGAATCTTGTCAATGCGGCAGGCGTATCGCCTTCCCAGGCATCGGTTGAGACCATTCTGAAGGTGGATCTCTACGGCACAAGCGTGCTGCTGGAGGCGTTCGGCAAGGTCATCGCCGACGGCGGCTCGGGCATTGTCATCTCGTCGCAGTCGGGGCATCGTCTCCACGCGCTCACGGAGGCGGAGAATACGGCCCTGGCCACCGCACCGACCGAGGAACTTCTGAAATTGCCGTTCATCACCGCCATCACCGACACGCTCAAGGCGTATCAGTACTCGAAACGCTGCAATGTCCTGCGTGTCATGGGCGAGGCGCAGAAATGGGCCAGGCGCGGGGCGACCGTCAACTCCATCAGCCCCGGCATCATCATAACCCCGCTGGCCAATGATGAACTCAAGGGGCCGCGCGGCGATGGCTACCGCAAGATGCTTTCGCTTTGCCCCTGTGGACGCGCCGGCACGCCAGACGAGGTAGGCGACCTCGCGGAGTTCCTCATGTCCTCGCGTGGACGGTGGATTACAGGGGCCGACTTCCTCATCGATGGAGGAACAACCGCCTCATACTTCTACGGTGACCTTCAGTATCTCAAGGCGACGCATTGATTTCAGGACAAGAGGAAAAGGATAATGGACAGGCGAGAGTTCATAAAGGACGCCCTGACAGTTGCCGCGCTTGCGCCACTGGCTCGAATGGCGGGCGCGGCGGAAAAGGGCAAAGGAGATGACATGGACAAGAAGGCAAACTACACTGGCACACAAGTGACACGCCGCCCTTATCGGAACACAGGCATGACAATGCCTCTGCTCGGCTTCGGGCTGATGAGGCTTCCGCAAAAGGACGGGAAAGTTGATTACGCAATCGCGGAGGCGATGGTCGCCAAGGCGATGGCGGCGGGATGCAACTACTTTGACACGGCCTACATGTATCACGGCGGCGAAAGCGAGAGATTCGTAGGCAACGTACTCACTAAATATCCACGCGAGAGCTATTATCTCACAAGCAAGATGCCAATCGCGATGATGAATTCAGCGGATGACAACGAACGGATTTTCAAAGAGCAGCTGGAAAGGACGAAAGCAGGCTATTTCGACTTCTACTTTCTCCACTGGCTCAATGCGGCGCACTGGGAGAAGGCGCAATCCTTTGGAACTCTTGAGTTCATGAAGAGAATGCAAGCTGAGGGCAGAATACGCCGCCTGGGCTTCTCCTTCCACGGCGAACCGGAGACGCTGGAGAAAATCGCGAAATTCCATCCATGGGATCTTGTGCAGATTCAATTGAACTACCTTGACTGGGAGTTGTGCCGTTCAGGAGAACAATACGAGGTTCTCACGAGGCTGGGCATCCCCGTCTCCGTGATGGAGCCGCTGAAGGGCGGAACGCTTGTCAGGCTTACACCCGAGGCGAAAGCCGTCTTCGAAAAGGCCAATCCCAAGGCGAGCGTGGCTTCCTGGGGGCTTCGCTTCGCGGCAGGCCTTCCGAATATCCAAGTCGTCCTGTCTGGCATGTCCGCAATGGAGCACATGGAGGACAACCTCAGGACTTTTTCGCCGCTTGTCCCATTGTCGGACGCCGAGCGCATGACGATAGCAGAGGCCTTGGCAGCCTATCGCAAGTCGGGCGCAGTCCCGTGCACGGCTTGCCGCTACTGCTCCCCATGCCCGATGGGTGTGGACATTCCGCGCAACCTGGCCTTGCTGAACCAGGTCAAGGGAGGACTCCCGCTCTTCCATGCCAAACTGGTCTATGACGCGATGAAGGAAAAGGAAAGGGCTTTATCCTGCGTGTCCTGCGGGGCATGCTTGAAAAAGTGTCCGCAGCAGATCAGAATTCCTGATTTCATGGCGCAAATCGCAAAGAATTTCGCCTGATTGTCCGCTGAGGTTGTTTATGAAACTTGCATACCAGCTTTGAAAGGGTATTTGAAGTTTACCAAATGAAACTGAAACTCTCCAAAAGAACCAAAAGGCTTATGATGCTTCTGCTTCTGATTCCCCTGCTGCTGGCGGTGGCAATCGCCATATTCCTGCATACGCCATCCTTCGGGCGGCTGCCGCGCGGCGCGCGTCTTGAACGCATCCAAAAGTCGCCGAACTATGTGGACGGCGTCTTCCGCTATCCCGTGAAGACCGAGGTGATGACAGGCTCGAAAAGCGGATTGCGCACGATGTGGGAGTTCATCACCGAGAAGCGTAAGGACACCAAACCATCGCAACCCGTGCCGTCGGAGAAGGCTGATTTGACCGCATTGGCTGGTGTGGACGACTGCATTGTCTGGTTCGGGCATTCCTCGTACCTGCTGCAGGTCGAGGGGAGACGATTTCTGGTTGATCCTGTCTTCTACAAGGCCGCGCCCGTAGCCTGGGCGAACCGCCCGTATCCTGGAACCGACCTCTGGAAGCCGGCGGACATGCCGCCATGCGACTGGCTGGTCATCACCCACGATCACTGGGACCATCTGGACTGCCAGGCCGTAAAAGAACTCCAGGCAACCGTCAAAGGTGTGCTTCTGCCGCTGGGGGTGGGCGAGCACTTCGAGCGATGGGGATATCCAGACGGAATGCTCACCGAACTTGACTGGAACGAGCCCGCTGACCTAGGCGGAGGATTCACCGTCCATTGCCTACCAGCGAGGCACTTCTCTGGGCGCGGAATGACGCGTAACAAGACGCTATGGGCCTCTTTCCTGCTGAAGACGCCTTCGGGGCACCGGATATACATCGGCGGCGACAGCGGATACGGCCCCCATTTCAGGGAAATCGGCCAGAAATTCCCTGGCATTGATTTGGCAATTCTTGAGAACGGGCAGTACAATGCGGACTGGGCGCAGATCCACACGCTTCCCGCCGAACTGCCGCAGGTATGCCGCGACCTTGGGGCAAAGGAGGTCGTCACCGTCCACCACTCGAAATATACGCTTTCAAAACACGCATGGGACGAGCCGCGCCGCAACGAGGACACCCTTGAAAAGCAGGGTATTAAAGTCCTCCGTCTGTTTATGGGACGGGTTGAAAACCTATGGAAGTAGTCTGCAACGACTCCAGCTTTTTTCAGATAATGTCCCAAAATGGAAAAAAGCCTCCGCTATAGACGAAGAATTCTTGCGGAGGCTTGGTTTTGAAGTGCATGCCTGGCTATTCCAGCCAGTCGGCGACCGCCTCCGTCGGAGCAGAACCACCCGCCGTCCATGAAGAGATAGCAGTAGTTCGCCCAGAAGCGGTCGAACGCCTCGCGGGCGAGAACCCGGCGGTCGCTCCAGTGCGTCGGCGTGTGGAGTTCCTCGCCCCTGTCGCGGCTGTACGCCTCGCATTCGGCGGGAGAACAGCCGAGGGCGGAGAGGTCGCCGAGGGTGAGAAGAGCCTCCACGGCGTCGCGCGTGGCGTAGTGTTCCGGCAGGACAACGCCCGCGTGGGACGGGTACATGTCGTGGTGGCAGTAGATAGAGCGGCATGAGCCGTCGTCGTCCATTATCGCAATCAGTCCTCTGGTTGACATCGTGTTCCTCCTATTTGTAGGTCACGCAGGCGGACAGCGTCGCGGCTGCGAACCAGTAGATGACCTGTCTCCAGTCCTTGCTGAAGCCATACGCAATGGCCGAAAGCACGTCTAGCGCGATGAGTATGCTTGGGAATATGTAGGTGTGTTTCATTGAAAACCTCCTGTTTTTGAGTGTGTTTTAACATTTGGGATCATTTGTTGAAAAAACAATGCAAATCGCTTGCGGAAATATAAAAGACCATTATATTAACTAACGTTTGTTAAGATAACCATGAAGGGACACTGAAGATGAAGCACGAATTGACGCCAAGGCAAAACGAGATCGTGGATGTCGCACTGCATTTGATTGCGGAAGGTGGCATTGGCAACCTGACAATCCGCCACATCAGCAAGAGGCTCAACCTTACCGAAGCGGCGCTGTACGCGCATTTCAGCGGCAAGCTGGAGATCATCCAGGCACTGGTGTCCCGGTTCGAGGGCAAGGTGGATGAAATGGACGAATCACAGCGCGGCTGGGCGGCGGTGGAGGCGGCTCTGGCCAGAAGGACGGAACTGGTGTTGGCGACGCCCGACCTCGCCCGAGTGGTGTTCTCGGAGGAGCAGTTCCAGGGCGACAGGGAGATTGCGCAGCTACTCTATGGCATGATGCAGCACCACCGCGAGACACTGCTCCTGCATTTCAGGGAGGCGGTCGATGCAGGGGAAATTCGCGGCGACATTCCCCTCGACACGCTTTTCCGCCTGGTCATCGGTCCGCTTCGTCTTCTCATCAAGCAATGGGGACTGTCCAACGGCTCGTTTGATCTGACGCAGAAGCGTCTGGAACTGCAGGAGAGCCTTCGCAAGCTTCTGTCAAGACAATGATCTACAGTTGATTGAGATAATACAGCCAAGAAACCATAGGAGACAATGCAATGGAAAACAAGATGTTCTGCTTTCAGTGCCAGGAGACCGCAGGCTGCAAGGGCTGCACAATCTGCGGCGTCTGCGGCAAGAAGCCCGAAGTCGCGGCGATGCAGGATCTGCTCGTGTTTGCGACAAAGGGACTGTCCGCCGTGACGACCAGGTTGCGGGCGGAGGGCAAGGCAGTGTCGGCGGAGGTCAACCATCTGGTTACGGTCAATCTGTTCATCACCATCACCAACGCCAATTTCGACAGGGAGGCGATTGTCCGCGCCATCGTCCATACTCTTGAAGTGAAACGCGGTTTGCTGGC
>JAFXSU010000191.1 GCA_017525435.1 Victivallales bacterium | reverse complement strand
GCTTGGCAAGCCGCTCCTGCGGCGATATGGCAACCACTTCCGAAATGGCTGGCGTATAGGGGAGGATGTCCGAATCCGCTTTTGCCTTGAGGCATTGGAAGGCGATGACAGTCGTGACGAGTGCGAAAAGAAGAGTCAAGACGAGTTTCTTCATGTGTATTCCTCCAGTTGTCAGATTAGTGTTGGATGAGTTTGCCGATGAGCTTGCTGCTGTTACTCTCACACTGCTTCACCACCTTGGCGGCGTAATTCAGTGCATCGGTCCGCATGTCATATTCGGCGCGATCGATAGTCTGGGCGACCTCCTTGGGCAACTGCTTGGGAAGAACTTGCGTGAGATTGTAGAGATCATAGGCAGTCCAGGCCAATCCGCCAGCGGCCAGCGTGCCGCAAATGATGTCGCCGATGGGAAGCGGTCCATCGGCTGCAGAACCGCCCACGCCGATCGCCACGGAGGTCCCCGCCTTCGCGACAATCGGTGCCATTGCGGCGGAAATGGCCCGCAGTGTAGAGCGGATGAAGACGACTTCCAAACCGGTGCCGATTGCGACCATGGTGGTGTCGAAGGCGCACTCTTGGAGATTGACAGCCAGCTTCTGGATATCCGCTATGAAGTTCTTCGGTCCGGCCCAGTCGCAGGCCTGGAATTGGTCGGAATTGGCCAGTTCGACCAGTCCGGCGCGGTATTGCGTGTCACTCTCCCGTAGCTTCAGGAGGAAGTCATCCAGCGCATCCTGAATCTTCTCCTGCCCTTGGGAACATGGTGCGTAGATGTATGTGCCCAGGGGGGGGACAAGCAGTTCCCCAGCCGTGTCGGTCTTTTGGAGCCAGTCCGCGACCAGCCTGTAGCATAGTTTCGTGCAGAAGCGGAAGGACGTCACCTTGTCGAGAAAGGGCGAGATATTCTTTCGTGCCTGGTCGAAGTTCTCCTTGCCGACATCCTGCACGCGTTTCTGGAACTCCTCCAGCAGTTGGCGGTTCCGGCGCTGGTATTCAGACGTATGCTCCTGGAGCATCGCATTAATCTGCTCCGTGGCCGCCTCCAAGTCTGACGTTGCGGTTCCACTAACAGGGTAATTCTTCATGAGCGATGGCTTTACCAACCAAGCCAGAAGCAGGCATCCAATAACTACGAATGAAACGACGAGGGCGGTCTTGTTCGTCTTGCGAGATTCCAAAGTGGTATTGTCTTTCTTCATGGTGATTTCTCCTTAGATTAAAGTTATGGTTTAGAGATTATTGCCAGAATGGCTGTCGTCTGTCTTTTCCAACCGGCGGATAGTATCCTGGACGCTTTGCTAGGCGCATTCATCGATGGATCTACGGGGCAGTTCTTTGCGCATTTTGTCGGTCAGCCAGTTCGCCGCCTCCCGCCGGGCATCGTGAAACATTTGCTCGGCCTGTTCTGCGTTTTCTGGCATGGGCATTTTGCCGAGGATGTCGTCTTTCTCCATGTCTCCGCAGAGCCTCGTCATCTCGGTTTTCCCATTGAAGGGGTTAAACAATTGTGTGTCAATCACTGTTGGCTTCTCCTTGGCATCCTTGTTGATTTCGAGCAATATGGCTGACACTGTGAGACATATGGCGACATATTCCAAGCATAGGAATTTGTAATCCCCCATGTTGCAACTTGGATATATCAGTATATTGCGTTCTTCCTCGGTGATACAGCGCAGAGCGTTCGCGATGCTTTCACACATCCAGGCATCGTTGACCTTGCCCTTTTCCATGTCGTCATTCCCCTTGAGCTCATTGAAAATGATGTTCTTGGAATCCAGTTCCATTTCCCGCGCGAACTGCTGGAGGTATTTCTCGCTTTCCAAGGCAGGCGCCTGTCCAGTCTTGTGCTCGATCAGCCAATTGACCGCCTCCTGCTGAGCGTCATGCAGCAAACGTTCACGCTGTTCATCGTTGTCTGGCATGTTATTCAAGTCACGGGGGACATCTTTAACAATGTCTCCGTAGAATAACACCGGTTCGGTTTTTCCATTGATGGGGTTAAACATGCTCGTGCCGAAGCAGCTTGGCTTCTTCGTATTGTCCTCGTTGATTTTTTGCAGTATGGTTGACACCGTGCGACGCATGGCGATGTCCTGCCAGCACAGTTGGTTGTGTAGCTCCTTGTCGCAGCGCGGATTTATCAGCGAATAGCGCTCTGCCTCGGTAATGCCGCGCATGGCCGTAGCAATACAACCGAAAAACCATTTTAATTGCTCCTTGTCCGGTTCTTGTGTAGTGTTCATGGTTCCGTCTTCAACGTTATGCTGGTATGTCCTGTTGGATGGGGTCCTATCCAGAGTCTCTTCGGAGTGAAATTCAGTATTCTTCTTCTCATTCATCTTTGGGTCTCCTTGTTGATTTCCTGTGGCTGTTCAGTATTTCCTCTTTCGGTGCCCAGCAAGGGATTAATTCATAGCCACTTTGCGTTGAAACCACTTCGAGAAGAGGGCAAGGATGCCATGGGCTGGCTGGTTGGCAGGTTGAATGCCAGTAGTATCGGAGGCATCCCGTGCTGCGCCTTCACTATTTTGCTGACTGTCCAGTATGCAGATCTCACCTCGCTCAGGTTTGGAAACCGTAGCGCCAGACTTGATAAGAGTGTCGATGCCTGTTTTCGAAGGCTCGGTCAAGACGACCTCTTTTTCCGTGTTGAAGATGAAGGGGATCTGGTTCCTGATGCAGAAGAGAATCGCACGGGCATTACCTTTGGGGTGACTCACGGTATATTTCATAGTGCAACTCCTATGTGTATTGGTGAAAAGAGATTACAGGAAATTATGCAGACAAAGTTGAATGACGGCCAAAGTGGCTACAACATCAAGGATGGTGATTGTGGGTGCTACGAACATTGCTTTCTCCCTGGCTGATTTAGAGTGAAGTTTATAGGACAAACCCTATGGGGTACGATGTAGGGAAGCACTTGACATTCCTCGCATGGCAGCTTTGGCCATGGGAAAGGCACCTCTCGCGCTGTCTCACCGTGAAAATGGAATGCGACGGCACCAGGCGGCAAGTGCTTATCGGGGCTATTTCGACTTGTTAGCGGCGTTGGCGATTGCCGCAATGGCGGTTCCGGCGGCGGCGAGTCCCGCCCAGGTGATGGTGATGATCATTCTGATTGCCTCCTATGCTATGGGTTGGTTGCTCATGTTGCGGCCCCCTGGCCGTTTAAGGCACAGGGGGCCTTCTTCCGATGCTACCATTTGATGTGGATGCCGTCGCCGTCAATGCTGATGTCCATGTATTACCTCCTGGTTCGGGTTGGGGTTGCGGGGCGCGCCTTGGCGGCCGCGCCCACGGGAAATCTTGGTTCGGACTCGGACGCTTGCTCCAAGTCCATTCCAATTGTTATTTAATTCTGGAGATTGAGGAAAATTCACGAAATATTCTCACTTTATACGGATATATGCATCGAATAACCGATTATTAAAGCGCATACAAAAAACATGGACACCCCCAACGACAAGAAGGAGCTAAATGAAAAACGAGGACTTGTCGTGGGGCTGTCCAAGCCCCCGTACCAGCGAGGCTCGGGGAAGAACTAATGTTGCTACAGACTAATGTGGATGCCGTCTCCGTCAACGATGATGTCCATGTGCTACCTCCTGGTTTGGGGTTGGGGTTGCGGGGCGCGCCTTGGCGGTCGCGCCCACTGGGAAGTTGTGCCGGAGAGATTGGCCCTAGTCCTCCTCGCCACATTCGATGTGGATGCCGTCTCCGTCAATGGTGATATCCATGTGCTACCTCCTGGTTCGGGGTTGGGGTTGCGGGGCGCGCCTTGGGCCGCGCCCACGGGGGATTCTGGTTTGGGTTTACTTCGACTTG
>JAFXSU010000190.1 GCA_017525435.1 Victivallales bacterium | reverse complement strand
TGAATTGCGGTGTTCAAAACACCGCATTCCGTCGGCGAGACACCGACGCTTTATGCTTTACAGAAGCTCACGGATCTAGTGGAAAGATATGGATGCCAAAGGCAGTTGAGGATGGAGCGAGGTGGAGCCCTGCGTGATGTCAATTCTCAATATCGGACCGATGTGACTTCGACATCAACCTGGATCCGTGAATTGTGGGTGGATGTACTGCCGGCACCCTCGCCGACAGAAAATGCGTTGTGCTGATGTCCCACCAGCACAGAGTAAAATTCACGGATTCAGGGGTGGGTCAAATCGATCCCTTCATGTGGAACAAAGGTCTGGCCTTTAGCCCAATTAGATACCCTCACGGGAAATATAGCCTATTATTTATTCTGGTTAATCCTCCCAATCAGTTCGAGGACTTTACCCTGGACTTTGGGAATCATCTCAAAGTTCAGCATGGAAAAGTCATTGTCCATGGCACGCCTGTGAATGGTCTGGCAGATCTGCCTGATGCCTTCTTGGAATCCGACATCGGACCTGCCTGTCGAGAAGCAGACGGAGGGAATGCCTTCATTGTAGAACGCCAATGCGTCACTCGGTGGCATCACCCCTTTCTTGCAACCTGGCAGGCGTTTTGCCTGCTTGCAATCCATGGGATCCAGATAGACTGCGTCAAAGCATCCACAGACATCGAGATTGACACAGGCCCTCAGACTATGATTCACATATTTCAAGTATTCCCTGGCACCTGTCTGGCCAGATTCTTCACCGTTGGTGAACACGACTTCCACGTTGTCCGGAAGAACCTGAAGCATCTCCAGGACGATAACAATGCTCATGCCGTTGTCGTTGTAGCCCTTGGAACCTGGAACGACATCATAGTGGGCGCAAACGGCCACGATGTCCTTCCTGTCATGTTTTTTGGCTGGAATGACAAGCGTCCCATCCTTCAAGACATGATAGCCGACGCCCCGGGCGAGCAGTTCTCGCTCAATGGCATCACGACGCATCTCATTGGTATTCTGGCAAATACGCTTCAGCAATTCTTTTTGTTGTGAAAACGACTGGACATCAGGGGCTGTTCCGCCATCGGAATTGTGACGTCCGTCGAATTCAATCTGCTTATAAGTGGCTTTTGTCATGATTCGCTTCCTTTTTTGATTTGTGTTGTATTCGCGACAATACTTAATTGCGCTCAGGGCATAAGATCCTATGGATTCGGGCAGGCTTTTCAAGCACCCACTTGAGAAATACAGCCTTTCGTCAGTTTTCCGGCAATCCACGGTCACGCCAGCGGATTCGATCCAAATTCCGTTTGGAGAGGGTGCCGAAATAGGGAAAGAGGGCCCAGGTCGCAGGGTGATTATGGGTACGGGGGTACATATCGACCAAGTAGCAATCATCTGTAAAGTCATATCCGCAGTCTCCGCCGAGGCTCTCCGCTCGCTTTGCGTATTCCACATCCGTCAGCGGAAGGATTTCCACGACACAAGGACAGATTCGGGAGCCATCCCACCACCAGGCCAGTTCACCAACCGGCAACGGGATGGTCTCCGCAGGGCGGCCACGGAAGGGCTTCTTACAGGTGGTATCGTATGGACTGTAGCAATAGAGCGTCCCATCCGGCAAGTAAGACCATACGGACTGGTAGTAGCACAGCTTTCCCCAGTCTTCATGCAGTCCGCCATTGAGCGTCTTCTCATAGAGAAAGAAGCCGAAGAAGCGAGGGTTGTTTTTCTGTTCTTCCGCGATATGGATATGAAGAAACAATTCGGCGGCACTCACACAGTCGAAAATCCCCAAAGAGTATTCATAGGTCTTGTACGAACCGTCGGAGGCCTTGTTCCCGACAACTGTAACTGCCTTCAAATCAAAAATTTGCATTAGTTCTTCAGTCCAAACAATGGGATACGGTCGGAAAACAAGCTTTATCGCGGTTTCCTACGATTGACTCAATTTTACCTTCTATTCTTCTTATAATCCGAACTTTTCCGCAGGGCGCAAGTTTTTAGAACCTGCGCCCCGCGTCCCCGTCATTCCGTGCGAATCTCCACCGTGCTACCGCGAACGGCGCTCTTCTCCGCCTTGGTTACCACGACCTGCTTGTCCAGTTTCCGACGCAGTTCCTCCACGTGGGAGATGACGCCGATGAGACGATTCCCCTGGGTCAGGCTGTTCAGTGCCTTCAGCGCCTGCTGGAGAGCCTCCTCGTCCAGCGTCCCGAAGCCCTCGTCCACGTACATGGTGTCGAGGACAATTCCGCCCGCCGTGCTCTGGATCTCCTCCGAGAAGCCAAGCGCCAGAGAGAGCGCCGCAATGAAGGTCTCGCCACCCGAAAGCGACTTGACACTGCGCTCCTGCCCGCAGTAGTGGTCGATGACATTCAGGTCCAGGCCAACCTGTCCCCTCAAACCATACTCTTTGTTTCGCGTGAGGTCGTACTTCCCGCCGGACATCCGCATCAGGTGCGAGTTTGCACGCTGGATGATGCTGTCAAAGAGCGTCATCTGGTAGTAGGTCTCCAGCTGGATGTGCGGCTTGCCTGTCAGTTTACCGCAGACCGTATCGGCGAGTGCTCCAAGCCAGCTCCCGCGTGAGAGCACCTCCGCGCTCTCGCGGATTTTTTTGTCGACTTCGGTCTGGTGACGGTTGTTGGTATCCAACATGGAATGAATCGTCTGCTGCGCCTCGGCCAGCTTCTTTCTTCCCTGCTGAAGACCTTCGAGTTTCGCCTTTTCGGCGGGAATGTCAATCTCCTGCACATCCTTGAGCAACTCCTCGGAGTTCTTGCGTTGTCCCTGCAAGGTCATGATTTCGCCTTCGCACTCCTTCAACTTCGTTTCGGCGGACTGGATTTCCTTCTGCCATGCCTCCACCTGTGTCAACAGGGCTTTTTGTGCCTTCACCGCTTCAGCCTTTCCGGAGAATTCGAGGCTCTTCGCCAATTCATCGCGCTGGCTCTCAAGGGCAGCAAGAGTCGCTTCGCTGGTTGCAATTGCATTTTTGGCTTCGACCAACTTCGCCGCAGCCTCATCTGCCTTTGCCTTTTTCGCCGGCAAATCGGCCTGCAACGTCTTCCAACGTTCCTGCTTGTTCTCTGCGGTCTTCAGTTCCTTCTTCTTTGCCGCGACCTCGCCGGCGTTGCTTTTCAACGCGGATTTCAGGAGCTCTGGCAGACGCTCCAGGTCCTTGACGCCCAACCGCATCTCCGCATGCTCCAGCATTGCCTTCCGAGCCTCCTCGAAGCGACCTTTGCATTGACCGGCCTCGACACTCTTCGTATTGGCCAGTTCCTGTGCCGCCTGAGCCGCACCCTCCGCTTCCTTGACTACGTCCTCCGTCGGTGCCTCCGCGGACTTCGCCGCCTTGTGCGGATGCGTCGTGGAACCGCAGACCGGACACGGCTCGCCCTCGATCAATGTCTCAGCCATCAGCCCCGCTTGTTCGTTGTTGAAGGCTTCGCGGAGATTCCGTGCGTGTTCCTGCGCCACCTTCGCCTTATCGGCCTCTGAATGATAAGTTGCCTGGGCATCAGCCAACTGCTTGTCGAGGTCCTGGTATCCCGTCCATTCCTTCTCCAGATTCGTCAACTCGGTGCGATGTCCCTCCAGGTCCTTCAACTCGCCCTTCAGACGCACGATCCCAGCGGAGACATCCGCCAAGGACTGGAACTCCTCTTCCAACTTCTGATTATCTGCCCGAAGTGCCTTCAGCTCTTCCTCGCTTTTCGCGTATGACTTCCGGGCTTCATTCAACTTCCGCCCATCCTCCACGACCTTCTTTCCAAAGCCATCCAGCGTATCATAGGAAGCCAGCGTCTGACCAATCTGTCCAATCCGCTGCTGATTGGCGGTAATCTGGGCGTCATTAACCTTCTTGACTTCCGCCGCTGCCGCTGCAAGCCCCCCCCGCTTCGGCTCCAAGACCTGGAGCTTTTCCGTCGCCGTCTGAATGGCCTTCCGCGCCTTTTCCTGTTCCTCTGCGGTGCCGATAAGTTTCTCCAGCCGACCAATTTCCATATCCTTCTCGGCAAGCTGATTCCCCAAGGCGGCATCCTGCTCACGCTCCTCGGCAATGATGTCCCCCAGCAAACGCTTGAGTTCCTCCGGAGACGGCAGCGTGCCCTGCGCTTTCACCAGCCGTGGATAGCACGGACTCGGTTCCGCGCAACGCACGCCAGAGACATACTGGGCTATCGAGTCGTTGATTTTCTTATACTGGTCGTTGTTTTGCTTGTTTGCCGCAGCGATGCAATCCTGGAACTGCTCGAACCTCTCCGTCTTGAAGATTTCGCGGAAAATCTCCAGCCGCTTCGACGTGTCCGCCAGCAGCAGCTCCTGGAATTTCCCCTGCGCAAGCATTGCAATCTGCATGAACTGGCTGCGATCTACGCCAAGGATTTCGTGGATCTTCGGTGTCACTTCACGGTCATTGCTCAACTCCTTGCCATCCGGCAACCGAAGGCTGACGCTGGCCGCCTCATCAACATACTCCTTCCCTTTTGCCACCCGCTTGGCACGGCGCGACTGCTTGGGACGGCGAGTAATGGAATAGATTTGCCCCTTGTGGATGAACTCCAGCGAAACTTCTGTCGGGGTATCTGCATCTGCATAGAGAGAACGGAACATGCCGACCTCGCGCACGTCGCCGCTGGGTGCGCCGAAGAGTGCGTAGGTGATGGCATCAAAGAGCGTGGTCTTGCCCGCACCGGTATCACCGGTAATCAGGTAGATGCCCTTGTCGCCCAGCTTGTCCAGATCCAATTCCTGTTTGCCGGCAAATGGTCCGAATGCGGAAATCGTGAGTTTGGCAGGTCTCATTAATGGTTCTCCTCCTGAAGTTTCTTGAATAGTTCCTCGGCAAATGACTGTTGTTCTGCGGAGAGTTCCTGGCCGTTCTGCAACTTATAGAGTTCCGCCAGAATCTCCAGGTCGCTCTTCTGATCAACCAGCTCTGGTTGCTTACCGTCAGGGCCCGTGCCTTCACCGTCGTCTTCTCTCTGGTAATCCAACGACAGGATATTCGGGTAGATGGCACGAATGCGGCCGATCGCGTCCATCACGTCATTCTTGTCGGTCAGCACCACATGGATGTAGTCGTCCGTCGCCGTCCCCTCGTAGTTCTTGAGGAATGACACTTCTTCGTATGTCCCCCTGACCTCGCGCAGGTCGTGCAGCGGCGTCAACGGGATGCTCCGGCATGTCGCCGTCGTCCCCTTGGCACCCAGTTCCACCACCAGAATGCCCTTCTGGTCATCCTTTTCCGAGACGGAATACTTCAGCGGACTCCCGCAATAGCGGATGTTCTCGGCGCCGAGGACCGCCTGGGGGCGATGCAGATGCCCCAGCGCCACGTAGTCGAAGCCGTCAAACGCCGTGGCATCCACATTGTCCAGTCCGCCCACGCTCACATCCTCCGAATCGGTACGCGACGCCCCTGTTACGAACTGGTGCGCGACCAACACGTTCCGGCGAGACGAATCAATCGTGCAGTGCGCAAGTGCCTCACGCACCGCATCCGTGTAGCTCTCGACCTTCGCATCCGGATAGGCGTTCCGCACATCCGAGGGCTTGATGAACGGCAGCAGGTGGAAGGCGACCTCGCCATATTCATCTGACAGCACCACGGGCTTGATTTCGCCATGGAAGACCGGCGAGAGATGCACCCCGCTCTGCTCGATCAGGCGGTTGCCAAACGCAAGGCGCTCCGCCGAATCGTGGTTGCCGTAGATGACAAATACTTGCGGGGCACACTTCAGCGCGGCCAGACTGCTGAGAAACTCGTCCAGCACGGTGACTGCCTCCGCGCTCGGCGTCGCCTTGTCATAGACGTCACCTGCGATGACGACCGCCTGCGGGGCCTCCTGTTCCACGGCGGAGAGGATGCGATCCAGAATGAACTGCTGGTCTTCCAGCAGCGAATAGCCGTTAAGACGCTTGCCAAGATGCAAGTCCGAAAGATGAAAAAGCTTCATTGTTTGAATGGTTCTCCTCTTCTATCCTCTGAAAACGAAACTATGTTCCAATCAATATA
>JAFXSU010000189.1 GCA_017525435.1 Victivallales bacterium | reverse complement strand
ATTGTGGGCGGCGAGAGAATGCGATGCCTTCGCGGGCGTGGCCGCCGCTTCGCCGTCGGTCTGGATACAGGGCTGGCCCGAATACGCCGAAGTGCATCCAATAAAAGCCAGTCAGGCCTATCTGAGCCTCGGCGAGCGCGAAGAGAAAACGCGCAACCGTGCCATCGCCACGGTCGGTGACCGCATCCGAAGTGAACACGCTATGCTGAAACATCAGCTTGGCGAAGAGAACTGCATCCTTGAGTGGAATCCAGGCGGACACTTCGCGGACTGCGAACTCCGCACCGCCCGTGCATTCGCCTGGAACCTGGAACGGTTCAGGCAGAATGAGGAATGAGGAATGAGGGGCCTTTGGAGCATGGCTCCTACGGCCGCCCAAGGGAATGAGGAATGAGGAATGAGGAATGATGTCGCGTCGGCGCCACGCCGACGGGAGGAATGAGGGGCCTTTGGAGCATGGCTCCTACGGGCCGCCCAAGGGAATGGAGAGCCGATTGAGCATGGCTCCTACGGCCACCCAAGGGAATGGAGAGCCGGTTGAGCCCTGTAAAGGGCGACAGGAATTCAGCCGGGGGTGAAGCGAAGCGGAACCCCCGGAAGGAAATCCCCCAAAAAAGCGAACCCCGAAGGGGTGACAGGAAGAAGGACTGCTGTAGCGTCGGCCCCTCGACGACGGCCACCTCCTTGCAAGGCGCCACCTTACACAAAAAAACGCACAGAAATGCGTTCTACGGCACCGTCCAACCATTCAGGCATATACATACCCCAAAGCACCTCCGCGCGCCCCTGAGCCCCCTGGAGGCCATTTGGGGGCATTCGGGCTTTCCAAAAGGGCGTTTTCAAACCGGCGGCTATCAATCCAACTCCACGCCAGTGGGCAGGCGGTAGCTCCATTTGCCGTGGGCGAAATCCACAACAATGGCCCCATGTGGCGTGGGGATTTCGGTATGGAGGCGCTTCAGCGGACCGGGAGCGGGGCGGAAGCACACCTTGGCACAGCCAGGCGCGGTCGGCTCGAAGCCAACGACCGAGTGGACGAACTGGTAGGCGGGCGTTCCGCCCCACGCATGGGAGTAGTCTCCGCAGTGCCAGCTCTCCTTGAGGCCAGTCGGGTGTTCCTCGACCACCGGCATCCAGCGTCTCAGCAATCGAAGCCAAGCTCCTCCATCAGGTTGCACTTGCGCAACGCCTCAAAGACGAAATGGCAGAAGTACATCTGCGGGAAAATCAACGACTCGTCGTGAAGCACCCTCCGCAGAAGCACTTGCGCTTCCTTCCCCGTGACCACGCCAGCCAGCACAGCAAGGACATTGTTCTGGACGGTGTAGGTTTCGCGTGATTCGTCGGCGGGCAGCCCCCAGTAGGGCTTGCTTTGGCAGACGCCGACCAAGCCGTCCGCGAAGCATCTTTTCTTTTTCCGCCAGAGCGTCTTGCGATATGCCTCCCGAGCCCTTTCGGCGGTCTTTCGGCACTTTGACGCAAAGCGTCGGTCGCCGAAGTGTTCTGCGAGCAACGCACTGTCTTCCAGTGAGATGATATAAAGTGCAGTCATCGCGCCCATGCCTCGTGCGGCGGTGGGATGGTGGTAGGTGATTTCGCCATCGGCAATCCAGTCGATGAACATGTAGTTTGGCGCCTGGGAGACCAGTCCTTCGGTGCCGACATACTTCTCGAAGGTCTTCAGCACCAGCTTCGTCGCCTCGAAGCATTCGCGGGTAAATTCCTCGTCTCCAGTATAAAGCAGATAGTCCTTCAGCCAAGAGACCACCATCAGCGAGTAGGAGGTGTGGAACATCACTCCGCCACGGTGGCGCAGAAGCCGCGCAGTACGGTCGAGGTCGGCCTTGGCGAGCCGTGCGTCGCCATAGAGGACCAGCGACATCAGCGTCTCAATCCAGTAATCGCCGCTGCAAGCGGTAACCTCTTGGTGCAGAGGAGAGTCCAGGAACATCCGCTGACTGCACATCCGTAAAGTGCGGTCGCAGCAATTGCGAATCATGCTCATCCAGGCATTTGCGCGGTCGGTCTCGAAAGGCGTGGTGGGCGGAAGCTCCAGCCCCCGGCGGTGAGCGGTAACTGACAGAATCGCCACGGGAAGAGCGTCGCGCGTCATCCAATCAGCGGTCTCGACGGTGAAGGTCACATACTGGAAGGAATTCAGGCGCGGAACGCGGTAGGTCTGGCGGCCGGGACGGCTGATGTAGTTCATCCGATGATGCGTGTAGCCAGGCAGTTCCGCAAAATCAATATGGAGCACCGCACGCCCCATGGTTTCGATGGTAAACTCCAGTTGCGCAGACACATGCTCCTCCCACGCAAACTGGATGACTTGCGGCGCGCCAGGCAGAACCACCACGGGAAAACGCCGTTCGCGGAGCGGCTCTGTTCCGAAAGGAGCCGTGATTTTCGCAGGAGCCATCGGTCGGTCGAAGGGCTCCGGGACATCCAATGTCGAGAGGACGCGCTTGTCGCCGGTCGGCACCGCCTTCTGCCATTCGGTCGGCTTCGAGCCGTCGGCAAAGGTCGCGCCGTGGATGTAGTCGCCGTTCGACCAGTTCGGATCGCGCATCACCTGCCAACTCGCGTCTGTTGCAACGACAACTTTCTTACCCTGATGCACTTCTGCCCAGAAGCCCGGCTGGCCGTATGTCACGCTGGTGTTGCACGCCAAGCCACCCGGCCAGACCTCCACGAACAACTCGTTCTTGCCGACATGGGCGAATTTCTCCAGCGGGATACGGCTTTTGAACCACCAGCCCGCCTCGTTTCGAGGCCAGCGGTCGGGATCCGGATTGAAGTCGAAGCCCACCTCCACCGGGCCGTCCGCCAAAAATCGGCCATTCAGCCACACGCGGCAGCAGATATCGGCGGAGAACTCCAGATATAAATCACATAACTTATTTATATTAAATGACTTATAAAAATTAACCTGAAATTGGCTGCGGTCTTCGTCGCCCTGCCATCCTGGCAGCCAGATCCACTGTGCGTGCTTGGTCATCGAAAGAATTGGTCGGTTTGGTGTGTAATGGTACTGTTACTATAGGGCTTTTTGAACGACCCGCAGGGTGAATCCACTCTTTTAGAGCGCAAAACGACGAATTTGCCCTATATTCTATATATGCCGGAAACCTCAAGCAAATTGTTGGCGGTGGACCTCGGGATGAAGGCGGGGTTCGCCTGGTTCGACCAAGATGGGCGGTTGCTTCGTGCGCGCTCGACGCATTTCGCGGACCGCGCCACGCTTCGGCGTGCGCTGCCGAGCATCTGGCGTGAGATGACCGGCGTCACTCACGTAGTGGTGGAGGGCGGCGGTTCGCTGGCGGAAATCTGGCTCAAGAGCGCCGCACGGCATGGCCTTGCGGCCACGCAAATCTGCGCGGAGCAGTGGCGCGCCGAGGTCCTCACCCCCAGCCAGCGCCGCAACGCCCAGACCGCCAAGGCCGCCGCATGCGTTATGGCTGCTGAAATCGCCCGGCAGGACGGCTGTCCGCCCTGCCAGGAGTTCCTTGACGACGCGGCGGAGGCCATCGTCTTCGGCAAGTGGTTCGCCCGTCGCCTTGAACCGAACTGAACTCAATTCGTCAAAACGGCATTATATTTTCCTGAATCCGTGAAATAGCCCTGTGGCATTGTTTACCACATCGCATCCCGTCCTTCCCGTCGGCGGGAACGCCGACGCTACAGCAGTCCTCATTCCCTTGGGCGGCCGTAGGAGCCATGCTCCGAAGGCCCCTCATTCCTCATTCCTCATTCCCTTGGGCGGCCGTAGGAGCCATGCTCCGAAGGCCCCTCATTCCCCCAACATCATATCCATGCCATCGAACGATCCCAGCCAGTTATCCTATAGCCTGGTCGATTACATTGAGGCCATCCACACGCTCACCCGGCTGCACGGACACGCCCACACCAAGGACATTGCGGAACGCCTGAAGGTCAAGATGCCT
>JAFXSU010000188.1 GCA_017525435.1 Victivallales bacterium | reverse complement strand
GACCGTTGCGTAGAAAGTGGCAACTGTCTTTGCCGGAATTACTTACTCAGGAATTGCCGAACGTCCGGCTTCGTTGGTAGCCATCCAATTTATGATTATCCAGAGTCCCTGCCGTGCAGTCGATAAGATATTTTGCCCCAGGTAAAAGGGGATTTTATTCTTCCCCTGAATCCGTGAATTTTACTCTGTGCTGGCGGGGCACCAGCACAACGCATTTTCTGTCGGCGAGGCGCCGGCAGTACGTCCGCCCGCAATTCACGGATTCAGGCTTCCAGGATTTCCAGTAGTGGCTCAGGCTTGTCGGCAAGGCGTTTGCGATATTCCGGCGGCACGACGACACGCACGGCAAATGTACGCAGATAATCGCTTTCGAGGGATGCCTTGTGGTCACGGTCCTTTTCGAAGAGCCAGTAATCCCCCGCACCGCCGTTTGCAATGCGTAAGTCCTTCGGGAGCAATTTGGTAAAATAAGGCATTGCGGCCAGAACGACCTCGCCAGGCGCAAGCTTGACGGCGTCGGCCAGGCGGTTTTCCAAGTCGCGGAGGCGATCCAGCGAGTGCATGGCATGGGAGAAGTGCAGGAGTTTTGCGCGGGACCATTCTTTGACCACAATCTGCTTGTCCACAGTATTTTCCACATACGCATAACCATCTGGTTTGATGCATAGGCAGGTGCGGTAAAGACTGCGGTTCGCCAATCGTGCGGCGAGTTGTCGGGCGAGTTTGGATTTTGCCTTGGCAAGCCAGGCAAAGAGTTGTGCGTCATTGAGTTCCCAGATTTCTTCCTCGGCGGCGGTTCGGTCGGGCACGAGAAGAAGTTCCTCCTGGAGTGCTCGTTGCATCAGCCGTTGTGCGGCCAGCGCGGTCTTGTTAAGGTAACCATGCTGGTGGAGATAGGAGTAGAATTTCTGGAGCCGCTTGCCGTCCTCAATGAATTTCTCATTGAGAGCCAAGATATTGCCAGTGGCGATGGTTTGTCGCTGAATGGTGGCGATATCTGGCATTCCGATAAAACCGATATGGAAGGCGTCACGTTCAAGGTAATCCAATTTGTCGGTGCCGAGATTGCGGTCGCTGACCCATGCGCCGAGCGGATGTTCGCCTGCCAGCATCTGCTGGAGGAGTTCCACAGAGCCACCGCACGCCTGGATTGCCGCCGACATTCGCTCCAGGCAGAGCAAGCCACGCTGGTGGTGGTTCTGCGCGAGAACGGGTTCAACCTGATGAGAGCAGGGTCCGTGCCCCAGGTCATGGAGCAATGCGAAGAGTTCTAGAGTATGTTGCTGGTCGGCATCAAAATGTTGAATCCGAGCGGCTTGGCGAGTGCGAGCCAGAACGCCTAGGGCATGCTCGAAGCGCGTATGCTGAGCACCAGGGAAAATCAGGTCGTTCAAGCCAAGTTGACGGCAGTGACGCAGCCGCTGGAAAAGCGGATGGTCGATGATTGGCAGATAATCGCCGACCTCGACAGGACCTGAACATGGAATACAGATGGACTTCATAGAATTAGCAATTAGCAATTATGGCGATTTATGTTTTACCTGAATCACTGGATTCAGGTTTTGGTAAACACGCTTTGTTACACAAGAAGGTACCTGATTGCACTTCTACAAATGCTACGGGAGCTGCCGCCCCCGTACCCTTGCAGCTTGAAAAACAGCCACCACGGGGAATATAGCTAAAACCTAAAGCTTAAACCTTCGTTCCCCATGAAGGTACCTACTTGAACTACATGAAGAACAGAGCGTTACCCCTTTAGTCGGAAGGCGATGTGTTGGACGGGGGTTCCTTTGGAGTTCCAGAGGAGTTCAAAATCGGTCTTGATATCCGCGACATCGGCAATGCCCTCTGGGAATGGCTCGTAGAGATGTGCAAGTTGGGCAAACATTCGTAGCCAGTCCTCGTAATAGGGCACATAGTCCGTGGAGAGGTGGAAGATGCCGCCGCGCTTCAGGATACGCGGTACTCGGCAGAGGAAATCTGTGCAGACAAGGCGTCTGGCGAGGTGGCTCTTTTTGGGCCAGGGGTCAGGACAGAGCAGATGCAGGCGGTCGATGGAATTGGGCGGCAGCTGGTAGGAAACCAACGCCAAACTGGCGGCCCGCAGCACGCGCAGGTTCGTGAGGCCTTCACGGATTCCGCGTTTTTCCACGATGCGGAGCCGTTCGGAGATCACATCGTTGCAGAGAATCAATCGCTCGGGATAACGGTGCGCCAGCGTGGTGGTGAAGCGACCTTTGCCGCAGCCCATGTCGAGTTCGACCTTGCGGTCGGCGGGTCCGTCGGGCAGTTCCCAGATGGCCCAGGTGTTGGTCAGGCTGTCCATATTGTCCCTTTAGCGCAGTCCACGCTTCTTCAAGAAAATTCCGATACGTTCCATCGCGGTTTCGATGCCTTCCATCGAAGTCGCGTAGGAACACCGCACGAAGCCCTCTCCGCAGGCGCCGAATGCGGTGCCGGGGATGACCGCGACATGTTGCTCGCGAAGCAGGCTGGTCGCAAAGTCCATCGAGGTCATGCCTGTGGAACGAATGTCCGGGAAGACATAGAAGGCGCCACGCGGCTTGAAGCAGTGAAGCCCTAAGTCGTTGAATCGCTTGACGATGACATTTCGGCGCTGCTCGTATTCGTCATGCATCTGGTCACGTTCTTCATCGGCGTTGTTCAGTGCCTCGATGGCGCCGAATTGCGAAGGACCTGGCGCACAGAGCATTGAATACTGGTGAACCTTCATCATTGCGTCGATGAGGTCGTGGGGCCCGACGGCATAGCCAATGCGGTAGCCAGTCATTGCGAAGGCTTTGCTGAAGCCGTTGAAGACGATGGTGCGGTCGCGCATGCCGGGGAGCGTGGCGATGGAGGGTGAGCGCGGGACATAGGAGAGTTCGTCGTAGATTTCATCCGAGAAGACCAGCAGGTCGTGCTTCACGGCGAACTCCGCGACCTTCTTCTTGTCCTCGGCGGTCATGCCGGCGCCGGTTGGGTTGTTGGGGTAGTTGAGCATCAGGACCTTGGTCCTGGGCGTGACCGCCTTTTCCAAGTGGCTGACCTGCAAGACGAAATCATGCTCGGCACGGGTGACTACCGGCACGGGGACGCCATGTGCCATGCGAACGGTGGGACCGTAGGAGACGTAGCATGGCTCATGGTAGAGCACCTCGTCGCCTGGGCAGATGACTGCGCGCGTGGCAATGTCCAGCCCTTCTGAGACCCCGACGGTGATGATGCACTCGGTCTTGAAGTTGTAGATGCCACCGAAACGGCGGGCGAAATACTTGCAGACCGCTTCACGGAGCTTCGGATCGCCCAGATTCGAGGTGTAATGGGTGTAACCACGCTGAAGCGAATAGATGGTCGCCTCGCGGATTTTCCAAGGGGCGACGAAATCCGGCTCGCCAATGCCCAGGGAGATGACGTCCTCCATGGTATTGACCAGTTCGAAGAAGTCACGGATGCCGGATTTTGGGAGCGCGGCGATATGCGGTGCCACGCGAGGCCGTGGAACGACTGCGGGTTTACGGGGTGACTTTGAGACGCGCATCGCCCTCCTCCTTGTCCAGCACAATGCCGGATTCCTTGTATTTTTTCAGCAGGAACAGCGTGGCGCAAGACTTTACGCCTGGCTGGCTGGAGAGCTTCCGAGAAACGAAGCGCGCGACATCCTGGAGGGAGTGCCCAACGACCTCCAAGTGCAAATCATGACTGCCGGAGACCAGATACAGGGTAGCCACCTCATTGAATTTGGCAATTCGCTGTGCGATATTGTCGAAGCCGGCGTCACGTTCGGGCTGGACTTGGACCTCGATGATGGCACGGATTTCATCGGCCTCCTCGTCTGGCGCGGTGATGGCAGTGTAACCCAGAATCTTCTTGTCGGCTTCGAGTTTTTTAATGGTGGCTTCAATTCGGGCGACAGTGGTATCGAGACGGTCGGCCATCTCCTGCACGGAGATGCGTGCATTCTTGCGAAGCAATGCCAACACGGAAGTTTGCAGATTCTTGGTAGTCATGGGAATTCAGAGTATGGTACAGGGCTAGTTCGACTAATCCGGCTAGATTGGCTATTTAGCGTATTCAACAGAACGGGTTTCGCGAATGACAGAAACGCGGATTTGACCAGGATAGCGCATTTCCCGTTCAATGCGCTCGGCCAGGTCGTGGGCCATGATAGTGGCCTGCGTCTCAGAGATTTTCTCTGGTCGGACCAGAACGCGCAATTCGCGTCCAGCCTGGATGGCAAAGCAGCTCTCGACTCCTGCATAGGAGTTGCCGATCTTCTCCAGGTCTTCCAAGCGTTTGAGATACAACTCAGTGGTCTCGGCGCGGGCGCCTGGGCGACCTGCGGAGATGGTATCGCAGATCTGCACCAGTTCGGCATAGAGACTGGTTTTCTCAGCCTCTTCGTGATGGGCGGCCACGGCGTTGACCACGGTGGCATTTTCGCCCGCCCGTCGAAGCAGGTCTGCGCCGATGAGCGCGTGGGAACCCTCTATCTCGTGGTCCACGGCCTTGCCGATGTCGTGCAACAATCCGGTGCGTCGCGCCAATTGCTCATCCAAGCCGATGTTGGCGGCGATGGAACCCATTATGGTGGCGACCTCAATGGAATGGTCCAGGACATTCTGCCCGAAACTGAAGCGGTATTTGAGACGGCCGAGCAACCCCACGAGGTTTGGTTTCAAGTTTGTAATTCCAAGATGTTCGACCGTCTCGTTTCCGGCTTTCTGGATGCTTGCCTCGATTTCCTTTTTGGTCTTGTTGACGATTTCCTCGACGCGGGCAGGGTGAATCCGCCCGTCCTGCACGAGTTTTTCCATCGTCTGGCGAGCAATTTCACGACGCACGGGGTCGAAGCAGGAAATCACCACGGCCTGAGGTGTATCGTCAATGAGGACGCTGGCGCCGGTAGCGGATTCGATGGTGCGGATATTGCGTCCCTCACGTCCGATAATTCGTCCCTTCATCTCATCGTTGGGCAGTGGCACGAGCGAGGTGGTTCGCTCGTAAGTGCAGTCGCCCGCATAGCGTTGCATTGCCTCGACCATAATCTTCTGGCCTTCGGTAGCCAGGGTTTGGCGATTATCCTCCTGATAGCGTCGAATGAGTTGGGCGCGTTCGGTCTGGAGAGTTCCCTCCAGCTGGGTGAGGAGTTGTTTCTTAGCCTCGTCCAGAGTCAGACCGGCGATACGCTGGAGTTCCTCCATTTGCCGGTTGGCAAGTTGCTGGAGTTCCTGTTCACGCCGAGCCAGTTGTTCCGTCTTCTGACGACTCTCGGCCTCACGGCGGTCCAGGTCGCTCAGGCGCTCCTGAAGCTGTGTGAGCTTGTTATCGACATTGTCTTCCTTCTGCGCCAGCCGCGCCTCCGAGCGTGCCAGCTCCTGCCGCCGTTCTGCCAAGCTTGCCTCGAAGGCGTCTTTTGCGGCCAGCACGGCTTCCTTGGCGCGCACCTGCGCGTCCTTCATCATCACTTCGATTTCCTGTGCGGCGTGCGTCTTTGCCAGTTCCGCTTTCTCGCGGGCGTTGGCCAGGATGCGGTCCGCCTCGGTCTGCGCCTGCTGGGTGGCGTTGGAGCGAATGCGGTCCGCTTCGTTCTCGGCCTTCTTCTGTTCCTCTTCGGTCTGCCGACGATGTCGGCGCGATTCGCTGACAGTCTGGAAGATGACCAGAAACAGCAGGGCGAAGACACCGCCCATGATCAGCCATTGCTGAAGGCGGTTGACGGATTGCTGCGTCGTGGCACTCAGGCCAGTAGTGACGCTGTCAGCAAGGCACAGTGCGTCAAAGAGATATTTGCTCAACATTGGGGGGTGTTGTGGGATTTCAGGAGGTCTCAGACCTCAGTTTATGTGGAAGGAGCACGGCAGTCGATGGTCCGCGTCTCCGTGACGATGTAGTCCATGGGAAGATCCCATGGCTCTTGCGGGATTTCCGGCAGGAGTTGCATTTCCCAGGCGATTCCAATCCGTTTGCCCTGTGGAAATTTAGCGAAGAGCCGGTCGTAGTGGCCGGCGCCACGACCAAGTCGCACGCCGCTTGCAGTGAAGGCCAGGCCGGGGACCAGCCAGACGGCTGTTTGTATAACTTGTTTAATTGCAACAAGTTGTGGTTTCGGCTCCCGGATGCCGTAGTGACCTGGTGCGACTTGGGAATTCCAGTCGGTCACTTCGACCAGTTCGTATTGGCGGGTTTCGGAATTAAACCTCGGCAGCAGCAGCTTTCGGTTCTGGGCGAGCCATTTGCCGAGAAATTGGTCCAGGACGGGTTCTTGTTGAAAAGCGAGGTATCCAATGCAGAATTCCGCATTCTCCTTCGCGAGCAGCGCATCGAGGCGGTTTTGGAGTGCCTCGTGATTCTGCGGCGCATTTTTACGCAGACATTCGCGCATAGCACTTCGCAAGGCATTCTTGGTAGGCGCTGGCGTCATTTTACTTAATCTACTCCAATGCAAGCAAAATGTGCGGGTGCCGCAGAAGAAAAATCATTTTTTCTCGTGTGCGGTTTTCATCACTTGGGCCATTTTGGCGTGATGCCGGAGGGATTTCCATTGCAGCCAAACGAGCATCAAGAGGGTGGCGATGGCGCAGAGGTACGCGAAGCCGTTTCCGGCGCTTTTGTGGAGGTTGTTAAATTGCGTGTCGTGAAATTCGTAGAGGTGCCAGCCGGGGCCGAAGGCAGAACCGTCGGGTCCGGTGATGGAATCGTAAATCCATCCGTCGTCGATGAGGCAGGTGTCGCTGTTGTTTCCGCTACGCAGGAGCGTGCAGTGGTTTTCGAGGGTGCGGAAGACCGCGTGGTTGAGATGCTGCCGGGCACCGGCGGATTTCAGGTACCAGCAGTCGTTGGTGATGGTGATGAGGAAGTTTGCACCGTCTTCTACGAAACGGCGGGAGATTTCGGGGAAGACGTCCTCGAAGCAGATGTTTACGCCGATTTTGACGCCCTTGACCTCGAAGAGTTTGTAATTCTGTCCAGGGGTGAGGTCGCGTCCCATCCCGATGGCGTCCACGAGCCAAGGGAAGTATTTTCCGAAGGGGACGTATTCTCCGAAAGGGACGCGGTGGATTTTGTCGTAGTATTCGCCGCGATCGGCGTAGGGGCTGGCGAGGATGGGTGAATTCTCGTCAAGGAGGAATGCGGTATTGAAGACGGGAGCCTCCTCTGAGGGCTGACCAGGCTGCGGGCGGATATCCAACGCGCCCAATAGGATGGGCGTGTGGAGTTCCTGCAGGAGTTTCTTCAGCCGCATGGCGAAAGGCGCGTAGGTGATGGGGGCGGGGAGAGCGCCTTCTGGCCAGAGGATGAGGTCGGGAGGATTCTCCGTGCAGGCGCGGAAGCCCTCGCGGGTGAGGTCCGCATAGCGGTTCCACGCCATATCGAAGATTTGCTCGTTCCATTCACGGCACTCCGGCACGTCCCCCTGGATGGCGAGAATCCGTAGGGTAGTCCCCTGGAGGTGGGGTGGCGGCCTGCGCGGCGCCTTGCTGACGATCGGGAGGAAAAGTTGCGCCCAGACTACAACCCATAGCAGGAAGAGCAACGGCGCCACATAACGGCGATGTCCGCGCAACGGGAAAGAAACAGCCAGGATTAGCAGTCCAATGGTGAAGAGGATGGTGAAGGAGACGGCATAGACACCGAAGTGGAAGGCGGGGAGGCAAAAGAGCGTCCCCACTTGGGAGATTCCAAGTTGGTCCCAGGGGAAGCCGGTGAAGAGCCAAGAGCGAACCCACTCCAGCGCAGTCCAACTTGCGGCGGCAAGCGCGACCACGCCCACGGCGACGCGGTAGCGCGGGAGGTGCAGGAGTCCAGCGTCGATGCGGTGCGCGGTCGCCAATTCTTCTTCAGTCTGCTCTTCTGAGAGGCTCTCCCGTGGCTTGAGGGCCCATAATACCGTACTATAGAGATAATACCATGCGGCCGGGTAGAAAGCGCAATAAACCGCTAGCAGCCATCCGGCCCCGAAGCCGACGGTGTTCAACCAATGCAGCGCGGTCGCAAAGTGGCTGTAGCCGAAGAGTAGTCCGACGCCTAGTCGCTCCCAACGACTCTTCGGTGTGGGCAGCGCGAGCAATGGGACGAAGGCGAGCCATGCCATCCACCACCACTCCAGCGGCGCGAAGGCGCTAGAGAGCGCCAATCCGCACAGAAGCGCGGCGGCCAGGCGCACCCAGCGCAGAGTGCGAAATTTATGGATGGGGTAGATTTCCGGCAAAAGAGTTGAGGTACGTTTTCCCGCAGCATTTCGCTGCGGGCACCGGACTTGGGCGAAATGCCCTGCGTTACATGCTTTCGATAGTCTGGATGGTCAGGGTATGGAGTCCGTCGCCCAGGATGTCGCGCACGGTCTTGGAAAGGGCGAGGCGGGCGGCCTGTAGGGCGGGGGTTTCGGCGTTCTTCACGGAGCAGTGGTTGTAGAAGACGCTGAAGTCCTTTGCGAGGTCAAGGAGATACCCTGCCAAGGCGGAGGAGTCGAGTTCACGGGCGGCCTTGTGGACTGCGTCGCCGTATTTGGCGCAGCGCAGGGCGAGGCGATGCTCGTCTGGCGTGGCGAGGAGGCTCCAGTCCACGTTTGCGGTGTCCACGGCGGCCAGTTCGGGCTGGCGGAGCATCGAGGAGATTCGCGCGTAGGCATAGAGGACATACGGACCAGTGTCGCCCTCGAATTTGATGGCGGCGTTCGGGTCGAACATGATGGTGGTGCGCGGATTCACCTTGAGTAGCATGAACTTCAAGGCGGCCATGCCGATGGCGTTGGCGCGTTCCTCCAGATCGGCGGGCGGCTCGGCGCCTTCGGGGACGCGGGCGAGCGTGGCCTCGCGGGCCAGACGCGTCATCTCGTCGAAGAGGTCGTCCGCATCCACCACGGTACCCTCGCGGGATTTCATCTTTCCTGTGGGGAGGTTCACCATGCCGTAGGCCATGTGGACGAGATTCTCCGCCCAGGCGTAGCCGAGCGCCTTGAGGATGCTGAAAAGGACCTTGAAGTGATAAATTTGCTCGTCGCCGACCACCCAGATTTGCTGGTCGGGCTGGTAGTCGTTCTGCTTGAGGAGGGTGGTGCCGATGTCCTGGGTGATATAGACGCTGGTGCCGTCAGAACGCAGCACGACTTTGGTGCCCAGCGACTTGTCATCGAAGTCGATGACCGTCGCGCCATCTTCGCGCTTGTGGAAGACGCCTTTCTCAAGTCCCTGCTGGATGATGTCCTTGCCAAGTTTGTAGGTCTGGCTTTCGAGATAGAGGTGGTCGAACTTGATTCCCATGCGCTTGTAGGTCTGGGCGAAACCGTCAAAGACCCACGAGTTCATCAGTTGCCAGAGTTCGCGGACGGCGGGGTCTTCTGCCTCCCAGTCCTGCAGCATCTTCGCGGTGGCCTGGCCAATCTCGGTCTTGAGGAAGAGCGCCTCCTTGTCCTCTTCGGCGTATTCGGGATGGGCTTCGCGCAACTCGGCGATTTGCTTTTCCAGTTCCTGGTTGTAGCGCACATAGAAATCGCCCACGAGGTGATCGCCCTTCTTGCCAGTGGACTCCGGCGTGCAGCCCTCGCCGAAGCGCTGGTAGGCGATCATCGACTTGCAGATGTGGATGCCACGGTCGTTGACCAGGTTCACCTGTGTGACGGCGTGCCCCGCGCGCTTGAGGATGGCGGCGGTGCTCATGCCGATGGTGTTGTTGCGCACATGGCCAAGATGCTGCGGCTTGTTGGTGTTCGGCGCGGAGAACTCAATCAAAATCTTGCGGCGCTCGGCGGCGGGCAGCAGCGCATCGTCCATCAACGCGGTTTCATCGGCGACAGTGTCGCGCATCAGCGCGGCGGTCTTCAAGGTGATGTTCACGAAGGCCTTGGCGACCTCGACCTTCTCCACGTCCGCATGGCTGGACAGAAATTCGCCGGCCTGCTGGGCGATCTGCATCGGGTTCTTGCGCAATGCCTTGGCGAGCGGGAAGCAGGAGACGGTCACATCGCCGTCAAAGCCTTCGGGGCATAGTTCGGCGGTGATTTCCGGCACCTCGACGCCCAGCTGCTGAGTGAGGTAATTCTGAAGGTCTTTTTGGAAGGCGAAATTCATTGTTTGTTATAACTTGTTTATTATTAATTAGTTACGAATTGATGCAGATTTCCCGTGTGCATCAAGTCCCTCACAGGCGGTGAGAACTGCCAGGGCGGGTTGTTCCTTGAGCAGTGCTTCGCGCTCGTAGTGGACGAGGCTGGTGCGTCGAATGAATGCGTCGGCGGTCAGTCCGTTGAAGAACTTCGCGGTTCCGCCGGTGGGGAGGACATGGCTGGGACCGGCGACGTAGTCGCCCACGGGTTCCGGCGTGTAGGGTCCCAGGAAGATTGCGCCAGCGGCGGTAATTTTCGGTGCAAGTATTTGCGGCTCTGCGACTTGCAGTTCCAGATGCTCAGGCGCATAGTCTGAGGCGATGCGTGCGGCATCATCCAAGTCCTTGGCTTCCACCAGGAAGACGCCATTCTCCAGGACTTTGGTCACGCACTCCTGGCGGGTGAGGCGCGAGGCCTGTAGCGGAATCTCCTTTGCCACGGCTTTCAGAAGTTTGCGGGAAGGCGAGACAAGGACGGCTTGCTCGTGGCCGGAGCCGTGTTCGGCCTGCGAGAGAATGTCTGCGGCGACATAGTCCGCGCGTGCGGTTTCATCCGCGAGAATCAGGATTTCCGAGGGGCCGGCGACCAGGTCGAGCGCGGCAGAGCCGTAGATCGCGCGTTTGGCGGCTGCCACATAGGCGTTGCCGGGTCCGCAGATTTTCTCCACGCGCGGGATAGTCTTGGTACCGTAGGCCATCGCGGCCACCGCATAGACTCCGCCCAGACGATATACCGCTGTCGCCCCCGCCTTTCGGCAGGCGTAGAGAAGTGCGGGGTGGACCGAGCCGTCCGCATGCGGCGGGGTGCAGACGATGATCTCCTTGACGCCGACGGTCTTGGCGATGGCGACGGTATGGCAGACGGTGGAGACCAGCGGAGCGGTGCCTCCGGGCACGTAGCATCCCACGATGTCCAGCGGATGGAATTGCTCGCCGAGAGTCACGCCTGGGCGTGGCGAGTAGCTCCAGTCCTGCGGGAGCCGCTGGGAATAGAAGTCCTGGATGTGCTCGACGGCCAGGTCCACGGCATCGGTGGTTTCGGCGGGCAGGGTGGCGATTGCGGAGTCGATTTCGGCGTCGGTGATACGGAAGGTCTCCGGCGTGAGTTCGACATGGTCGAATTTGCGGGCGTAGTCGATGAGGGCATCATCGCCGCGTTCCTTGACATCATCGATGATGGCCTGGGCGGCCGCGTCGATGTCCTTGCTGAAGGCCTCGCGTCGCAGCATTGCCTCCAGGCGCTGGTCGAAATCGGGTTCGGAACGATAGAGGATTTTCATAATGAATGAGAGATTTGCCCAATCGCTCGCAAGGCGTGGGACTGGGTGGAAAGGGGAAAAAGAAGGGATATGTTGTACTATAAGGTAAAAAGCGTGGACGGTTGGGAAATAGAGGTTAAATTATTGCTGTTTCTGTCTGATAAACCACCATCCACTTTTTAAGAACGAAATGAACTCCCCCAAACGCATTTT
Source organism: Victivallales bacterium (assembly GCA_017525435.1). GTDB lineage: Bacteria > Verrucomicrobiota > Lentisphaeria > Oligosphaerales > Oligosphaeraceae > RGIG1601. Next base: position 6,413 of record JAFXSU010000188.1, on the reverse strand, counting down.
CTGGCTGGCCATGGCACTGTCCGTCATGACTTCATTTTCGGTTCAGGCCGCCTTTCAAATCACCAAGCCTGCAAAGGGCGAGACGGTTTCTCCGCTGAAGCCGATGCAACGCGCTTTGACGCTGATGACGGAGGAACAGCTGGATATACTTCTTGACCAGGAGACCGTTAGCCGGATGCGTGAGTTCACTACCTATCCGGCTGGTATCGAAGTGGTTTGGAAACCGGCTGATGAAGCGCCGGGCGGATATCGGCTTTGCGTGGCGGACAATGCCGAGAAGGCCAATTCTCGACAGTTCCATTGCGCGGAAACCAGCTATGTCCTCCATAATCTCGAAATCGGCAAGACCTACTATCTCCAAGTGCAGGCATTGGGAGCGGAGAGCGAAACCGACAAAGAGAATGTTCTTCAAACCACGCCATCATCAGATTTCACAGTGGAGGACCGACCGCCTCGGGTACTGTATGTGCCAGGCGTCCCGAATGTCCGCGACCTGGGTGGCTATGTGGGGCTGGAGGGGCGCCGGATTCCGCAGGGGATGATTTTCCGCTCTGCGGCGTTCAATGACAACTCTCCGGACGGCAAGAAGATAGGCAAAACCCGAATGACGGAGGAGAATCGGGACATTGTTCTGGATGTGATGAAGTTGAAGACCGAAATCGACCTGCGATGGGACCGCGAACTGGCAGGGATGAACGAGTCTCCGGTGGATTCTCAGGTGCAGTATGTGAGCATTCCCTCCACTCTCTACGGCGGACTCTTCTCGCGACAGGGCTACGATAATTATCGGATGCTTTTCGAGATTTTCGCCAAGCCGGAGAATTATCCCATCGACTTCCATTGCATCCTCGGCGCCGACCGTACCGGTTCGCTGGCGGTGGTTCTACTGGCTACCCTGGGCGTCTCCCGTGCGGAAATTATCCGCGACTACTGCTTCACCAGCTTCTATGACGGCTTCCTGCGCCCGCCCCGCAATATCCGTTCGGTCCTCGACGGATTGGCGGCCTGTGGACAGCCAGGCGACACGCTTTCCGACCAGGCGATGCGCTTCCTCCTGCGTTGCGGCATCCGCAGCAATCAGATTTTCGACTTCTTGACGATTGTGCTGGGCGACGGGCTGGCACTCCCGGAAGTCCTTGCCCAGGCGAAAATTAATGAGGAAATCCACGACCATTTCAACCAGCCACAGACGGGGCTGGCCGTCAAGCCGTATATCGTGCGTCAAGAGACGATGCTCCAGGCCGGCAAAGAGGTTTCCTGGACCTTGCCCGTGTGGCACGACAACCCGCTGAATGCCAGCGGAAGCAATGGCAAGGGGGCTTTCTACCTTTTGCTGCAAAACACCATGTCAAATCCCACCACCGTCGCCTTGGAGGCGGACCACGAGGTACTGACGGCCCAGGGGTATTTTGTCGTGGCGCCCATGAAACGCTTGAGCTATCTCGCTCCGGATGGCAGTTTGACCTGGACGCCAGAGCAGCTCAACGGGTTCCATGCCGTCCTCAACCCCTCGGAGGAATTGCTTCTGGTAGTGCAACCATCAGCGATGCTGAACACGGACGGCTACCAGGTGGTCCAGTGGGAGGAACCTTCATTCGTCCCCTGCTTTGCCGAAATTCCCGCCACGATTGCTCCTGTGTTGGATGGACTTTTGGGTGACGAAACCTGGCAGGGTCTGGCTCCGTGCCCGATGAGCGGAATCCAAGGTGAAGAGGTGGAGAATGCCCCGTTGGTCTGGCTTCGCACCAACGCCGAACACGACACCCTCTATGTTGCCGCGAAACTGACCGATGCCACACCATGCGCCGAAGTTCATGCGGAACGCGATGCGTCACTTTGGAACGAGGACTCTATCGAGATTTTCCTCTCCAGTCACGGCGAGGCCACGACCTACCAGATTATCCTCAATGCCGAGGGGAATGTGTGGGATGGCGTGATCGATGGAAGCAGCGAGTGGACCGCCGAGGTGGAGTGCAAAACTGCACGAATCGACGGTGGCTGGACCATCGAGGCCGAGATTCCGCTGTCGCAGTTCTATTTTGAGAAGGCGCTGGAACTGAACATCTGCGCCAACAACAATCCCGGCGACATCCACTTTAATCTCTTTACGACTCACGGTGCTTTCCATGAGCGCAGCGCAATCTCCCCAGTACTCTTCAAATAATACGGGTTGGTGATTTGTGCACTGTAGCCATGGGTAATCGTTCCAGGAATGCGTGTTGTTCTAAACAAGTCTTTGGACTGGAAACAGTTGCCAGATGAAACGGCATTGCAGCAGGCACGTCTGCGTCATCGACTTCGGCGCGCCGACCGCTATACCAGCCTGTGTATCGCGGCCGCCGATGCGTTGCTGGAGGGCACCGAATTGCGTCCAGAGACCGCGCTGATCACGGTCTCTTCATTCGGTCCCTCGGAAACCGCCTTCCAGACCATTGAGGACATCTTGGACGTGCCCGCCGAGGAGGTTTCGCCGACGCGCTTTTCTCACTCCGTGGAGAATGCCGCCTGTTCCTACCTGGGCGTCGCCTTCGGATTCCATGGACCAGTCTTTGCCTTGGCGGGCTTTGATCAAACCGCCGTAGAAAATGCCAATCAGTTGGCTCAGACCATATTGGAGCAGGGACTCGCGCCGTCTGCATTGGTCATCAATGTCGTCTGCGCTTCCATTGTGACCGCGCATGCCCATGAGTTCTATCCGCAACGGTTTCCCCATGGTGTTTCCGAGCGAGTTCGTGCTTGGCTTTATTTGACTGAAGACAAATAGATTATAAGTGCTTTGGGGCACGGATTCTTTGCCCTCTTTTGGTCATAAAATCCTGAGATTCCTGTAATAGATATTCTATCTTATTTATTCTCTAAGATTTGCGAGAATGCTATGATTATCTGTGCTTGGGCTTGACGGTTCATCCAAAGGCATTACATTCAGTGTCGGGAAGGAGAAATTCACACCCGTCAGCCACCTTTTGGCAACTCCTTTGAAACAAGTGCAATAACCTTTGGGAGAAAACCATGTCCAAGCATTCTGCCAATCCTCCGTTGCCGTTTAATGGGAAGTTCACGGCGGAGCACCGTCGTCGTCTTCAACAAATCCGTGAGCGTCTAGGTCTTTCGTATCAAGAGCTGGGCAATTTCTTCAACTTGAGTTGGTCCACATTCCGCAAATGGGAACGTGGCGAGACACCGAGTTGCCAGCCCCGTCATATCGATTTGATCAAAGGTCTTCTGAACGGCGAGTTCGATGAACAGCTCCATGCCAGCCACGAGCCGATTGAAAATCTGCTGGACAGCTGGCGCCGAATGCCAGCCTTGATGCATCAGTGCATGGAGCGCATTGCCTCCACGTACGACCTTTGCCAGGGGCGCCCCGAAGTCTGTGCCAGTCTGGTCGAACGCCTGAACCACGCCTCAAGCCTGGCCATCACCAAGCTTCTCGACGGGGAAAGCGCCCATCATGGCACTGACGAATAAATTTGGGAATTATATCGATGAGTTAGGGGAATACCACCCCGGGTTCCGCTTCGCTTCATCCGGGCTGAATTCCTACGCCCCTTTGGGGCTTGCCTTGGCATCCAAATCTTTTCTCCAACTCAACAGTATAGTTCCCGAATCCGTGAATTTTACTCTGTGCTGGCGGGGCACCAGCACAACGCATTTTCTGTCGGCGAGGCGCCGACAGTACGTCCACCCACAATTCACGGATTCAGGTAGTTCCCATAAATTTGGGGTCACAGCGGTGAGCCGGGCAGAGATGCCGAGGCGCGCCGCTGGAGTTCTTCCAGAATTCGCTTTGCGGTCTTGACTCCCAGTCCCGGAACCTTGTTAGCCAGTTGCGTGGCAGACATCTTCATAATGCGTTTGATGGAGCCACACTGCTTCAGGATTTCTGCCTGACGGATTTCACCGACGCCAGGGATTTCGCCTAATACGGACTCGTGGATGCGCTCAATGCGGAGCTTTCGGTTATAGCCGTTGGCCCAGCGGTGCGACTCGTCGCGGATGGCCTGGAGCAACCGCAGTCCTGGATTGTCACGTTCGAGATAGAGCGGCTCCGGGCGGTCGGGGAAGATGACCAACTCGTGTTGTTTCGCCAGTCCCACGAAGGGCACTCGGTCGTAGATGCCAAGCTGCTCAAAGACCTCGCGTCCGGCGTGTACTTGCGGCAGCCCTCCGTCCAGCACCACGAGTTTGGGCAACGGGAGATTTTCGCGAAGCAGCCGTCCGTAACGTCGGGTAAGGACTTCACGCATGAAGGCGGTGTCGTCGGTGGCCTCGGGGTTTCGGATGCGGTAGCGTCGATATTCGCTGGTGCAGGGATGGCCGTCCCGAAAGAGCACCATCGAGCCGACGGCGAGGGTTCCGGAGATGTTGGACATGTCGAAGCACTCCATGTAGTCGGGGCGTTCGGCGAGTTCCAATGCCTGCTGGAGGGCATCCATGCCAGCGTCGTTGCTTTCGAGATTGGAACGACGGGCGATGGTCTGGTTGATGAAGCGACGGGTGGGTTCGAGGATAATCTTGATGTGCTCCATCATGTCACGGAGCTTGGCGGCTTGCTCAAAGTCCAGCCGTTCGGCGGCCTCCGTCATCTGGGCGTTCAGCTCCTTAAGCAGTTCGTGCGCAGGTTCCTCCCCTTTCAAGACCGCCAGCGCCTGGTCAAAGCGTTCGCGGTATTCCGCCGGGGTGATTTTCCCCAGGCAGGGAGCAGTGCAATTGCGGATGACCTCCTCCAGGCAATGCTGTCGTATTTCGGCGGTGGGTTCGGAGCAGTCGCAACTGCGTAGTCCGTAGCGGATTTCAAGATGTCGGATGGTTTCGCGAAGGGATGTCGCATGGGGGAAGGGGCCGAAGTAGAGGCATGCGTCGTCCTTGCGCAGTCGTTCGAAAGTGAATCGCGGGTATTCCTCGCGGAGGTCGGCGCAGACAAGCAGGTACCGCTTGTCGTCCCGCAAAGCGACATTGTACCGTGGGGTGTATTGTTTAATAAATTGCGCTTCAAGGAGTAGTGCTTCGGATTCGGTGGCGACTTCAAAAGTCTCGTATGACGCGATGGAGTGGATGAGCGCTCTCCGCCGTGGATCGGACTTCATGGCGGTGGATGGCATGAAATAGGACTTCATGCGGTTGCGCAAATTGCGAGCCTTGCCGACATAAATCACCTCGCCCGCTGCATTCCGAAAGACATAGACTCCGGGCTTGGTGGAGACATCTTGGGAACGAAATACTTTGGGTTCCTCAGCCATTGTCGTTGAGGCAGATAATGTCTTCCGGGGCGATGGACAGACGAATGACAGTGCCTGGAACGGCACGCCCGCGTGGGTTGATCTCAAAGAATTTATGGAGTTTCCCGTCGGCGGTTTCGCCAATTTGGTCTGCCAATTCGCCGAGATAATCAATATGCCTCAGAGTCATGGTGAAGGAGTTTTCTTCCTTGGCATCGCACTTTCGGAAAGCCTCTGGGCGCATTGAGAGCAATACCTTTTCGCCGGGCTTTCGGGTGGCGGGGACGGTCGAACAGACCAAATTGCCAAGCGCTGTCTCCACGACGGCTGAGCCATCTGCCCGGAAATGGGCGATGGTTCCTTCACGTAAATTGGTCTCGCCAATAAAATTGGCAACAAATGCATTGACGGGGTGGCGATAGACATCCTCCGGCGTGCCAATCTGCTCGATGCGGCCGTTGCGGAAAATTGCCAGCCGATCCGCCATGGAGAGCGCCTCGGCCCGGTCGTGGGTGACATAGATTGCGGTGAGGTGGTTTTCCTTGCAGATGCGTCGAATCTCCAACCGCATGTCGCGCCGGAGTTTGGCATCAAGGTTAGCCAGCGGCTCATCCAGCAGGAGACATCCTGGATGGACTACGAGGGTTCGCGCAAGAGCGACGCGCTGTTGCTGTCCGCCGGAGAGCTGTCCGGGCTTGCGGTCTGCGAGTTCCGAAATCTGGATATCTCGTAGGGCCTGGTCCACGCGACGTGTCACTTCGGCCTTGGGAAGTTTCTGCATTTCCAAGCCAAAGGCGACATTTTCGCGGACCGTGAGATGCGGCCACAAGGCATAGCCTTGAAAGACCATCGCGGTGTTGCGCTCATGAACCGGCTTGCCGGCCACATCTTCACCGCCAAGGAAGATCCGCCCGGAGGTCGGCTGCTCGAAGCCGCCGATGGAACGCAGGAGAGTCGTCTTGCCGCATCCGGAAGGTCCCAGCAGGAAGAACAACTCGCCGTCCTGGATGGTCAGGCTGACATCCGAGAGCGCACGGGTTTTCCCGTAGTCCTTTGTAAGATGTTCTATGCGGATTTCCATGGATGTTGCGGTTGGGACTCTTGGGACCCTTGGGACCCTTGGGACTCTTGGGACCTAGGACCTAGGACCTAGGACTTTAACCTCTAACCTCCAACCTATAACCTCTAACCTTT
>JAFXSU010000020.1 GCA_017525435.1 Victivallales bacterium | reverse complement strand
GGCTGCCAGCAGGGCGAGTGTCCGCAAGTTCTCGAAGGTGGCCGTGGTGTCCGCAGGGAAATGCAAGACCACCCAGACGGGGAGGTGTGTTCCGACCAGTTCGTCTAGCCATGTTCGTGCTTGGGTGAGCATCTCCTCTGCGTGTTCTTTGGCAGGGGGGTCAAGATGTCCGATGAGACAGTCGCCGTTGCACAAATAGTTGCTTGTCAAGCGCGTGCCGTCCAAGACTTGGCAGACGGGGCGGTGGTAGTCCATTCGATTAACCTGCGAACGCGTCTTGCCGTCGAAGGGAGTGTCAGGTGCGAGCATCCAGGCTGCGACAGCGGGGTGGTCTGCGCAATCCGCCAGCAGGCGTTCGCGGCGCAATTCGGCGATTGGGGTAAGCTCGTTGAGCCAAGACCAGCAATTGTCATCGACAGGGAGTATCGTCCGCAGTCCATGCTGATGGCAAGTGTCCAGGAATTGCTTCAACTCTGTGGAAGAATGAATTGCGTCAATGGCGGCTTGCGTGGGGAGAAGAAATTGGAAAGGCGACTTGGCCGGGAAATTGGCGATTGAGGTTGCCACAAGACCAATTGGCAAGATTGGCTGTCCATGAATGATGGTGCGTTGCCGTGAGTCGATGGTGACTGCGTTGTCGGGCAGGGCATCTTGAGTATGCAGGACACGCAGATTGATGCGAAGCGTAATCAGAACACGCTGGCTGTCATTGTCCAGTAGTTCGACAGTGGCGTTCAGGAACTCTTGCTGCGAAGCCAGTTTAATCGGGAACTCCACGATTGGGGCGGCGGCTCGGAGGGTTTGTGGATGACCAGTTTGATTCAGGCGCAGTGTCTTGTGTACCAGCTCTTTGGCTAGATTAAATTCACCTGGCTTGGCGACTGCGATGCGCAAGATGGGCGTATGTTCGTCAATGAAACCCTGCAACGGATAGAGCAATGCGAGGGTGAACGGGTAGTTGGCTGGCTTCACCGATAGTCTATCCAGCCATACGGTTCCCGTGACCAACCGTGGGAGAGTGATGTTTACTCTGGTGGAGGTGGCTTCGCTTGGCACGGTAAAATCCAGGCAGAGCCGTGTCCAGGTATGGGCAACAGCGGGGGCGGTGAGGCATTTGGTGCTCCCCGGCAGATATTTCTTTCCTTTTTTGCCAATGGCAAACTCGACGCCAAGGCGAGGGGCACCGTCTTTGAGCGTTTCACTTTTCACCCATGCTTCCAGAGTATAGCAGTGTCCGGAGAGTAGCGTCATCATTTCCGAGAGCGCAACTGCGTCTTCTTTTGCGGGCATGAGGCGTTGAAAACGGAGTGCGGCAGTGCCGTCTCGGCCAGCAAATGCTTCGGTTTGTGCGCATTCTGGAAAGAACCATCCTTGGTCATTCAGTTCAAAGTCGCCGTTGTTCAACATGGATTCCGCGGCGAAAACGCCAACGAAGGCAAGACAGAGGATCGGGAGAAGACATTTCATGAAAGGAACATCCTGGAGAGAAGGAAAAAACATTCCCAAAAACAGTGAAAGTTGATATTTTCATATTAAAGTAATGCGTCTTTCCAGAATAGTTACGTTTTTTGCGGAGAAAAACAGGCATAAAGTTGCGGTCATAGGATTGCGGATGTGGGCGAACTAGGTTTTGTGTCCGAGGCAAAGCCCAAACGTCTAGGTGGTCTTTGACGGCACGTCGGTTTGCTTCGCAAGTTCTGGTCGCCCCGAAACAGTGGACTACAACTACTGAATGACGATGCGAAAGATTTTCTTTTTCGCTTGGCTGGCAACATTTTGCCTGATGCTAAGCGCCTCTCAGCCGGAGTTTCGCCTGACCTACAGCGTCTTCTTTCCGGCTACGCATGTGCATAGCCAACTCGCCTTGGAATGGGCCAATGAGATATTCCGGCGGACGGACGGACGGGTGAAGATCGATGTTTCTCCCGGCTGCGTGTTGTCTTCGGCTGGAGAGAATTATGAGTGTGTTGTGCAGGGCGTTACCGACTTGGGGATGAGCTGCTTCTCGTATTCGCGCGGGATGTTCCCGATGATGGAGGGGCTGGATCTTCCGCTGGGGTATCAGGATGGTCGGCAGGCTACCCGTATTGCTAACGCCTACTTCCGGAAATTCCGTCCGAAGGAATTGGAGGATGTGCAGGTGATGTACATCCATGCGCACGGACCAGGCGTATTGGCGGTCAAAGGGCAGATGTCGAAAATCTCTGAATTCAAAGGGAAGTCCATCCGCGGCACCGGTGTTTCCGCTATGGTGATTCGTGCCTTGGAGGGCAATGCGATTGGCATGGGGCAGCCAGACACCTACGAGGCGTTGCGAAAAGGCGTGGTGGAGGGAACCTTGTGTCCCATCGAGACGCTCAAAGGGTGGCGGCAGGGCGAAGTGATCGACTCCGTGGTGAGAATTCCCTCGGCCGGCTATACCACTGCGATGTTCGTGGTAATGAACCAGGATACTTGGCGGCGGCTGCCCCCTGACATCCAGCAGATTATCCGGCAGGTCAACGAAGAGTGGATTCCCAAGCATGGCCAGGCGTGGGATGTGGCGGACGCCGAGGGAGAGTCATTTGTCCTCTCGCTGGGCAAGACAATCTCGACGCTTGACCCGACGGAGGATGCCATTGCGGAGGAAAAGATAACACCCGTCTTGGAGGAGTGGGCATCTGCCGTCAATGCAAAGGGGCTGCCAGGAAGTGAGGCGCTGGCGTTTCTAAAAGAGCAAGTTGCCATTACGGACGAAGCGCTGGCACCGCCATTGCCCACCGCCGTCGAGCCGGAGTTCCGCCTGACATACAGTGTCTTTTTCCCCGCGACGCATGTCCATAGCCAGTTGGCACAACAGTGGGCAGACGAAGTTTATGAGCGCACGGGAGAACGCGTGAAGGTGGAGGTCTATCCCGGTTGCGTCCTTTCGGCTGCGGGCGAGAACTACGAGTGCGTTGTGCAGGGCGTCACCGACTTGGGGATGAGCTGCTTTTCGTATTCGCGCGGGATGTTTCCGATGATCGAGGGGCTGGATCTTCCGCTGGGGTATCGAGATGGCCGACAGGCAACCCGCATTGCGAATGCCTATTTCCGCAAGTTCCAACCTGCGGAACTCAAGGATGTGAAAGTGATGTACATCCATGCGCATGGTCCAGGCGTGTTGGCGGTCAAGGGGCAGGTGACGAAGGTCTCTGAGCTCAAGGGGAAATCCATTCGTGGAACCGGCGTCTCCGCATTGGTGATTCGTGCTTTGGAGGGCAATGCGATTGGCATGGGGCAGCCAGATACCTACGAGGCGTTGCGAAAAGGCGTGGTGGAGGGAACCTTGTGTCCTATCGAGACACTCAAGGGCTGGCGGCAGGGCGAGGTGATCGACTCCGTAGTGAAAATCCCCTCCGGCGGCTACACCACGGCAATGTTCGTGGTGATGAACCTGGATGTGTGGCGGAAACTTCCCCTGGAGATTCGCAATGTCATTATGCAAATCAACGAGGAGTGGATTCCCAAACACGGGTTGGCATGGGACGAGGCCGATGAGGCCGGCGAGACTTTTGTGCGGGGACTGGGGAAACGCATAGAGACTTTACTCCCTGAAGAAGATGCTATCGCCCGTGAAAAAATCGCCCCAGTTCTTGAGGAGTGGGCACAAGGCGTCAATAACCGCGGATTGCCAGGAACCGAGGCGCTGGAGTTCTTGAAAGCACAAGTTGCGCAGGAGGGCGAAGTGCCCCTTCCGGAGTTGCCGTCAGAGACCGACGATGGTACAAGCATGTCGAATCCCTATCATCTTCCCACGCTTCTATGCTTGTTGACTGCCGTGGCGGTGGCGGGGGTGTTTACGATGCGCGGTGGCAGTGCGCAGGCGAGTTTCTGGGAGAACTACCGCAAGGTTGCGGCGTTCCTCTGTGTCGGCTTGGCTGGAGTGTCTGGTGCGGCACTGCTGGCGCTTTTGGCATTGACGCTGGCGGATATCGTTGGGCGTCAAATCGGTTGTCCCATACGTGGCGCCGTGGACGTGGTTCAGCTTCTAGCGTGTCTATGCGCCTCATCTGCACTGCCATACGTGACTGCGGTGAAGGGGCATATCGCTGTTGAATTCTTCTTCCAGCGGTTTCCGAAACGCGCCCGAATCTTCTGGGACACGGTGAATCGTTTGATGGTAATCACGCTTTTCATGTACTTGTCCTGGAGCTGTTTCCAGCATGGCGTGCGATTGTATGCCACACATGCGGTTGGATTGTCGTTGAATGTCCCGATTTTTTGGGTGTTGTATGTGATGGGTTTTTCTTTCTGCCTGGCAATCTTGGTGGTGATCTACAATCTCACCCATCCTGGCCGTGAAATGATTCGGCCATAAGTCCCTAACCCGCAAGCACGGACACCCCGTTGGCGTGTTTCCTCCATACAGATTTTAAGTCTGTTGCCTGCCCCCGAAACCCGCAGGCGTAGGTGCCTACCACCATTCCTCATTCCTCATTTTTCATTCCAAAGATGTCTCCTGTCGGCATTGGTATCATCGGTTGTTTTTTTCTGCTGGCACTGCTGTTCATCAGTCAGCCGGTCGGGTTTTCGCTGGCGATTATCGGGTGTGTTGGCTTTTTGATGGTCATGCACAATCCATCTGCCGCCTATCATTTGATGGTGACCAGCACCTTTGACACCTTCAGCAAGTATGATTATACGGTCATACCGCTTTTTGTGTTGATGGGACAGCTTGCCTATCACTCCGGCATCTCCAAACGGCTCTTCCAGGCTGCTTACGACTGGCTGGGGTTCCTGCCGGGCGGACTGAACATCGCGACAGTCGGCGCATCGGCGGCTTTTGGTGCCATCTGTGGTTCGGGACCGGCCACCACCGCCACCATTGCTGCCGTGGCTTTGCCTGAGATGCGGGCCCGCAAATATTCAATGAGCCTGGGTGGTGGTGCCGTGGCGGCTGGCGGTGGGTTGGGGATGCTTATTCCGCCAAGCGTGGTTTTCATTGCATACGGCATTATGACCGAGCAGTCGCCAGCGCGGCTCTTTATCGCCGGCATTTTACCAGGCATCTTCCTTGCGGTGCTCTTTTCCTTATATATACTATGGGTTTGCGCCCGTCATCCGGAGTTGGGCCCCGCCGCACCGCCGGTTTCGTGGCGCCAGCGTTGGAAGTCGCTTCTGGGCGTGGTGGAGACGCTG
>JAFXSU010000019.1 GCA_017525435.1 Victivallales bacterium | reverse complement strand
TGATTAATAACATATTTCATATATTCTTGCAGTGCAAGGCGAAGTATGGGTTGGTCGGCACGAACATAGCCGTTCTCAATCAGCGGAACCAATAGCGGGCAGGCAAGACCATAGACTTGAGCCGAAGCATCCAGTTTCAGGACTTCCTGTTCGATGGCCCGGCTCCGAATGGTTGCATTTGTGCCCAAAATGGCAATGCGATGGCTCTGGGTGGTCGCCACGGCGACTTTCGCGCTTGGTTCGACAATGCCCACGACAGGAACCGGACACTTCTTGCGCAGTTCGTCCATTGCAATGGAACTCACGGTTCCACACGCCGCCACAACAAGCTTAACATCTTTCCTTAGAAGGAATTGTGCATCCTGCAAGGCAAAGCGGACAACGGTTTGGGCAGAGCGAGTGCCATAGGGAACGCGGGCGGTATCCCCCAAATAGATAAGATCCTCGTGCGGAAGCAGTCTCCGCAAAGCACGCATCGCGGTCAGCCCGCCCAGCCCGGAATCAAAAACTCCAATCGGTTTCAGAGAAGTCACAATTCAAAAGCCTGTTGCGGTGAAAAGACAGGGGTTGCCCTACAGGACATTTTTTCCGTAGTCGAATTCGTCTTTTTCCTTGGTGTCTTCGTTGATGGTATGCTGTCCGCGTTCGAGGGCGACCATTCCGGTGCGCACCATCTCCAAAATGCCGAACTCGGCCAGGAGATTCTGGATGGCCTCGGTCTTTCTTTCGGCGCCAATGACCGCCAAGGTCAAAGTGGTTTGCGAGACATCGATGATGGAGGCGCGGAAGATGTTCGCAATCTGGATGACCTGATTGCGCTGTTCGCTGCCGGCGGCGGAGACTTTGATGAGCACCAACTCGCGCCGGATCTCGTTGTCCTCTTCCAGCAGTTTCACTGAATAGACTGGCAGGAGCTTGCGCAACTGGTTGCACAGCAACTGTGCACGTTGATCGTCGGTACGCACTTCGATGGTGATTCGACTGGTGGCGGGATCGTCCGTGGTGCCAACGGCCAGGGACTCGATGTTGTAGCCCTTTCGGGAAAAGAGACGCGTGACCTGACTGAGCACGCCAGAAGCGTTTTCCACCAGCACTGCCAGAGTATGAATCTTGACCTGTTCCATGTTCTTTTCTCCTAAATGTTAGTTCATCAAGAATTTGTCGATTGGGCTTCCGCTCTTGACCATTGGCCGCACCATTTCGTCGATATTGATGGCACATTCGATGACGTATCCATGACCGCACTTGAGCGCCTTCTGAAGAGCCTTCTCAAGTTCCTGAACGGTCTTGACACGGCTACCCGCCAGCCCGTATGCTTCGGCCAATTTCACGAAATCCGGACCGCGGTTGGTGAGCGTGGTCTGGCTGAATCGCTTCCCCAAGGTGAGGCTCTGCAGTTGACGAACCATTCCCAAGGTATTGTTCTTGAAGATGATAGTCACAATCGGCAACTTGTAATACGCCACCGTGGCCAGTTCGTTGCAGTTCATTCGGAAACTGCCATCGCCGGTCATGTGAATCACGGTCTTGTCAGGATTGCCGACCTTTGCGCCGATGGCCGCACCCAGCCCGAAGCCCATTGTACCGAAACCGCCGGAGGTCAGCAGTTGCCCCGGATAGTCGAACTTGAAATTCTGGACGCACCACATCTGGTGCTGCCCCACATCTGTGGCAACGATGGTATCCTCGGGAACCAGACGGGAACACGCATCGCAGATCTGCTTCGGGGTCAGTGTATCGCCATCTAAAGAATACTGCGACTCAGTTGGATAGGAGAAAACCTGAGCCTTCCATTCGGAGTTGTCGTGTTGCTTCACCCGTTTCATCATCCGCTTCAGCACACTCTTGGCATCGCCAATGATATGGTGGGCGGTCGGCACATTCTTGTCAATCTCCGAACGGTCGATGTCAATTTGAACCACCTTTGCCTGCTTTGCGAAGGATTTGGTGTCCGACACCACGCGGTCCGTAAAGCGACAACCCACCGCTATGAGCAAGTCACAAGCCGCACAGGCCATGTTGGACGCACGGGAGCCGTGCATGCCAATCATGCCGGTGGCTAGCGGGTGACTCCCCTTGATGCCACCGCAGCCCATCACCGTGTAGGCGGTCGGCGCATCCAGCTTCTCCGCAAAGGCAGTGAATTCCTCCTGCGCACGGGAAAGCACCACTCCACCACCGCAAATGAGCATCGGACGTTTGGACTCGGCGATCATCTCGCCCAGTTTGTCCAGGTCAGCGGAATTCGGTTCGGGTTCCTTGAAGTCATGGCTGGCACGATGGATAAGTGCCGCCAGACTGCCGTGGGTGACATGTGCCGACAGGGGAAGCGGGTCGTATTCCGCAGTCTCGGCAGTGGCATTCGTCAAAATGTCCACCAGCACCGGACCGGGACGACCGGAACGCGCGACCGCAAATGCCTCGCGAATCGTATCCGCCAGTCGATCGGCACTCTTGACCAAGAAGTTGCTCTTGGTGATGGGCATGGAAATGCCAATCATGTCCACCTCCTGAAAGGAGTCCTTGCCAATCAGTGGTTCCGCCACATTGCAGGTGATGAAGAGCACCGGCGAGGAATCCAGGTAGGCAGTCGCGATGCCCGTGGTCAAGTTGGTCGCGCCCGGCCCGCTCGTCGCGAAGCACACGCCGACCTTTCCCGTGCTGCGCGCATACCCGTCCGCCGCATGGCTGGCGCCCTGCTCATGGCTAGTCAGATAATGGTGGATTTTGCCCCGATAGCGGTACAATTCGTCGTAAACGATAATGATGGCTCCGCCTGGATAGCCGAATATGGTGTCCACGCCCTGCTCCAGCAGGCATTCCATCAAGATTTTTGCTCCTGAAATCTGCATTGCAATGACCTCTGTCATTTGAGGCGATTTTGATCGCCTCATTGAAAAGAAAAGCCCTTCGCGTAAAAACGAAGGGCTCTTCTTCTTAAGATGTTCCGATTACTTATCCCCCTTTTTCTGGCGGGGTTTGACGTCAAGCCTTCGTTTCCCAAATGAAGATTGTCGCACTGCCAACTCTGACCAGAATCAGACGTTGACAGTGCAACTAACGATGACGAATTGGAAACCAACGGCTTGCATTATAGAAAATCAATGCTTTATTCCCAGGAGGAAACCCAGCTAGGCTGTGTCTCCCAAGAGGACACCTGGTTTTTCAAGCTGCAGGGGTACGGGGGCGGCAGCTCTCGTAGAATTTGTAAAAGTGCAATCAGGTGCCTTCTTGTGTAACCAAGCAAAAGCTAAAGGCTTAAAGCTAAACCTGAATCCGTGAGTTAACACCGTGGTGACAGAAACGTCACCACAGAAATTGCCACGGTTTCCGTTTTACTGCTATTTGTCTTCCGGAATCACCCAGTTAGCCGGCAGATACCACGCAAGTTTGGCAGCAGGGGTCTTCTTGACCAACTGACGCTTTAGTTGCTCCAAGAAGAGCTTGTGGCAGCCCATCTGTTGCATGTTAAGCCACAGCAACCAGTCAGGCATGTGCGACTCAATGACCTTGAATTGCTCCATCAGATGTGCAAGTGCGCCATCCACCAGTTGGATGACGGCGGCGGTGCCCTTGCGGCTCGCCAATGCCGCCTGAATCTTCATCAGTGCCTGGAAGTAGTCTGCGTAAATCATCAATCGCTGGGCACTGGCGTAGAGGCTATGGAGACACTCACCCATTGGAGTGGTGATGCGCTCACCATCAACTCCGCTATGGGAAAATTGTTCACTGTCAAGCTTTTTGGCAAAAAATGCCGCGGCCTCGGCCGCCTCGGCGCTGACCGCCGACAACTCCTTCGCGGCATTGGCGTGCTTGCCCAGTGCCGCCAGCGCGTCAGCCGGATAGGCGGGCAGCATCGCATCCGCCTTGGTAGCGGCCTGGATGGTGAAATAGGGGAAAGGAAGACAGAGCCTGAGAGCCGGCTGCGAAGCCGCATGGCTCAGCTGGTCCAGAGCATTCACATACCGCTTGCCCATCCCACCGAAGATGAGCTCCGCCCAGCGAAGGCGCAGGTCGGCCAGCGTGTCCTCAGCGACTTCCGTGCCTTCCCAGGTGCGCACCCCAATCAACGCCAGATGATCCAGATATGCGGGGTCGAACTGGAAATTCGCCATGACACCCTGGTACTTGTTCTTCAGCAAGGTCAGCAAGCCGGCATCCAGCTGCGCAAGGCACTCGCAGTAGTTGGCGTAGTTCCCCTGCCCGCCCAGCGGACTGAGCCACGCATCAGAGAAGCCTTTGGGATTGCAGACCGTGGCGTATTTCTTGCCAGTCTCATTGCCACAGTCCTGGAAGTCCACGATAAGATGTCCCTTCACCGATGCTTTCTTCAGCAACGCACTCACCGCCTGACGGAAGCCCTTCAGCTTGTCCAGCAGATTCGAGAAGATGACAACCTTTTCCACGCCACGCGCCACCAGCTCCTTCACCAGGTACTCCAAGAAGTTCGCCAGGCGCTTGTCTTCGCTGAGAGCCTTGCATTTGGCGCACTTGCACCACGGTGACTCGCAACCGCCGTCCTCCTCGTGGGCATGGATGTCGTTGAGTTCCGCCAACCCGATGTGGAAGTACTTCACTCCCTTGGGGTAATACTTCCGCAGGAAGCTGCCCAGGAAGTCCATTAGGGTCTCCCGCGCCTCCGAGGAAGTCAGGCACAGCGAGGCATGCGTGGGCTTCCCTTTGGCATTCTTGGCCGAGAGCGCAGGCAAAATGGTTGGCAGAAGGCTGCTGCTGGAGAGCAGATTAAAATATGGATAAATGGCAACGCCACGTTCCCGACCATAGTTGAGGACATCGCTAAAGAAATCCTCCTCGAACATCGTCGGCAATTCGGTGCGGTCATACCAACGGTCATATTTCAGATTATAGAAGCGGAAGCGCGAAAGCGATCTGGGATCGGTATCATTGGGTTCTTCCGAAACCGGCGTCATCAGGAACTCGGAGGGCATTTGCGGCTCGGAGATTCGGCAGGAAGGCACGCAATTGTAGATGCCGAGGCACAACGCGTTCAACTTGAACGAAGAAATCGCATTAATGACCTGGTACCAGTCGCCGCGGCTCATTCGCTCATTGCCCCAGTTGCATTCGCTGATAATGCCACGCAACGGCATGCTCGGCCAGTCTCGGATCAGCAGATTCGGCACGGCATAGCCATTGAACATGATGTGGAAGAGCGTGGAGAGCGTCTGGGCAGCCCAGACAATTCCTTCCTGATAAGGAGTGCGGATGAAGATCTTGCTGCCCTGGATAGTCAGCTCGTAGTATTCCTGGCGAAGCTCTTCCGGGACATTTTCCAGATACGGGAAAGCCGCCTCGTTCTCTACGCGCGCGTCAATGATATAGTCTTTTTTGTTCGCGACCACATGCACATCGGCATCCGACAAGATCAGCCGCAGCGCCTTTCGCTCCACGGGATCCACATTAATCGTCGTCAAGCGAACATCCCGAGCCAGCTCGCTGATGCCCTCGCCAAGCTCAACTTGCTTTGGCTGAGGGTAGAACTCGGCTATCTCATACTTATGGCTTATGCTCATCGTTACGATGGTGCAAAATGGTTTAAAGTGCGACCAACAAACACCCTATAAACTCTGCGCCAAGCCCATGGGTGCAGTGGTAATTTCTTCAATCAGAATGGTTAATATAATTCCTCCCAGGAATTTTGCAAGCCCCAAACGCCAAATTTTCCCCGTGAAACACCTTCCAAACCGTATTTTCCTCTCACCCCCCGAGAGGAACATTTCGGTCCTCTCAGGGGCAAAATGAAGGAAGCGCGGTTCTCCCGTCATTTTGCAAGATGCTGAATCTCTTCGGCAGTCAGGGCGCGGTCGTAGATCCGGAGTTCGTCATAGGTCCCAGGCGCATACATGGCGATGTTGCTGGGATGCGTGCCCAAGGTCGCAGGGAAGCCATCCAACTTCGGCGTGGTGAAGGGTTTCCGGTTGTCGATGACCGGCTGGCCATTGACATAGAGAATCCGTTCGCCCGGCTTCCAGGTCAGCGCCAAGTGAGTCCACTCGCCCTTTTTCAGCGGCGAGGGCACTGAACCCATGTTGATTTCCGGGCACATTCCGCCCACACGCGCCTTGAGCAGTCCGCCACTGAGATAGATTCCGATTTCATCAAAGCCAGTGGGCGTGGCATTCTGGTCGGTTTCCATGAGATAGGCAAGCGCGACATGCTTTTGTGCGGTGACGAACTCCTTGTCGAAGTTCGGGCATACCCAGAAAGCAACGGTTCCCGTTTCCGGCTGATGACCAAGGATTTCTGCACCACCAGGCAACATCACCCTGCCCCACTGGGACTTCGTGCGGAATGCGGCGCCAGGCCGCCCCACGCCCGCCACGCGCCGTCCTTCGGCCGGCATCCCGTCCAGACGATTTCCCGAACGATCCACCGCCAATGCAAAATCGCCCTCGAAGTCGTAATAGAGGCGGAGGCCTTCCTCGGGGAGATCCGCCGGACGCCCCGTCTCCAGGGCTTCCAGCTTTGCGCGATTCTCCTCGAATACCGTTCGGCGGCGAACACGCTCCGATTCATCGAACTCCGCCAGCGTGTTGGCGGCCTCTTCGCCGACCAGCCCCTTGCGCCAACGCGGACGGCCGACGATCTCCGGCTGATGCCCAAGGATGTCCATGGCCTCCTCCAGCGTATCCGACATGGCCTTGCGTGCAACCAGCATCGGCTTGGGGTCCAGGTTGTAATGTTCAAAGTCCTCCAACACATTCGGATTGATGGCAAGGAGTGCGTCAATGCGGGCGCTAAGCTCGGGAGCGTGGTCGCCCAGTTCGCGCTTCGCGGCCTCCAGGAGACAGAAGACCTCGTAGTCCTCCATGCCGTCGCGGAAGCACTCCCAGCGAATGGAATCCACTGGCGTGCCGTCGTCTCCCTCGCCGGGATACATCAGCGAGCCGTCGCCATTGGCGTTTGGGAAGGTCCCGCCGGAGAACCACGGGTTGTTCCAGCCCCACCAGGTGACCGCCCAGTAGAGCATGCCGTCCAAGTCGTGCTTCCAGCTCATCCAGGGCCAGACTCGACAGTCAATGGCGGGGTAGTCGATCCAGACATTCGGGTAGGGATGACGCGTGCCGAACGCGGTGTACCACCAGACCATCCGTCCACGTTCCTGCTCAGCCCTTGCGCCTTCCGCGTCGAAAGAATAGATTTCGGGGCACCAGATGTCCACAAATTTGAGTGCCTCGGGGAAGGAGCGCGCGGTCATCATGTTGTGGATGTCATGGTCGCCGATGCGCTTGGCGGCGGCCAGCGCCTCGTTGACGGATGGATAGTCTTTGGCTTCCGGCTCGTCGGAAAGATAAGTGTAGAAATGCTCGAACCAGCCCTTCTCGATGAGGTGCTCACGGTAGAGGCGCAGCCAGAGCAGTCTTGGCGAACCGGAGGGCAGTTCGTGGGAGGTAATACCACGCTTCACGGCCGCCTCGAAACTCTCGTCAAATGGTGCCCAGTCCACTTCGGCGGGGCGGTCGTAGATGTCCATGGCAAGAAACTCCCATTCCGGCCAGGCGTACATCCATTCTTCGTTGAAACAGGCGAAAGCCTCCTCCGCATCAATTAGTGTGCGGGGAGTCTGTCCAGCCTGCCGAAGCACCGCCGTCATCGTCGCGCGTCCCGCGCCGCTGAGCTTGGCTTCCAGTGCCCAAAGCCCGTCGAAACGGCGGTTCTCCGGAAAAACGCACGTGAAGCGCTGCCCATCGCCCACTGCAATGTCTTGTTCCAAAAGCGTCTGCGCATTATTCGAGACATCGTAGGCTACGACACGCAGGTGCCCCGCGCGGTCGTTCGCAACGGTCAATTCCACCGTGTCTCCTCCCTTGATCTCAAGCGACGGCCTGCGAAGCAACTTCGGGCGCTGCGCACTCTGGTACGGGCTCACGCGATGCTCGTGCATGTTCTCCCGATAGGAGTCCTCATTCTGCTTGACCGCAAACTGATGCAGACCGAAGGCGGTCACAATGCTGGAGTCCTTTGGAATCGTGAATGAACGCACCCGCACCACCAACGGAACCACCGTCGGCAGAGAGTTCTTCGCCTCCAGAACGAGCTTCCCAGTGTAGAACCCCGGCTTGGTATCGACGGGCACGCGCACATCCACCCAGAGCGTTTCGCGGCCATTCGCCACGACATCAAAGGGCGTGGCTTCCATCAGCACATCCGGCCAAGGTCCCGTGTAGATGACCTTGTGGTCCGTGGGAATCATCTCGACATAGCCCTCGCGACGAATGCGGAAGTTGCTGGAAGACAAGGTGCTTCCGTCCTTTGCAACCAGGTCGCCTGCCAGCCACGCCTTCGTCAGCAGCAACGGTGCCTCGCCCGCAAAGAGCGTGACCTGCGCGGCATCCATTTCGTTGCGCGCGGCATCCAGCCTCACCGTCCCGCCAATTTCGCCTTCGTAGGGATGAATCGGAAGGAGTTTGACCAGTGAGCTCTCCACACCGTAGAGGATTTCCCGTGGCTTGTGACCTTTTGAAATAAATAGCTGTCGGTCGGCGTACTGGATGATCTTTGCGGCGAGCAATTCAGCCTGATGTTCCAGCGCGGGAAAGAGCGCGACGGGCATGGCCGAGGCTTCTACGAGCACCTCCGCCTCGGCACGCAACGCTTTTGCGTCATCGTCCTGATACGGTTTCAGACGCTCCAGCGCAGGAGCAAGAATCTCCTCTCCGCGATAGTTGCGGGAGACGTGGTAGCACTGCATGACCACCTTACCGCCGGAAGAATACTCTTCGCAGAGCACCCGGTATCCAGGATGTCCTGCCCGCACTTCGGCGGTGCGCAGAGCGGGTTCTTCGCCATGCCAAAGAAGCTGTGGAGCGGGGGCGTTCGATTCCCGCGCAGCCGGGGCGCCAACCGGATAGGGCTCCGAATCGCTGAAACGAATGGTGCCGAAGCACTCAACGTCATGGAAGGTTTCCTTGACCGTAGAAGACCAACTGGAAATTTCCTTAATCGAATACCGGCCACGCCCCACGTTCATCCGCCATTCATCGCCCTCCTGTGGTGTCGCGCCCAGCGTACTGAAGGGGATGGTGAACTCCGCGCTCCAGTCATAGACCTTGCAGGTGGTGCGGACCTCCCACTCGCCATTCCACATCACATCGCGGTCCCGCTCATCATATTTGACACCGCGCGAACTGGCAATGAAATGCAGGTAGTTCTCTGCCCCCTTGGGCAGAAGGAAAATCTCTACGCAGTCGTCCGCCCACACCGCGCCATCCTGCACATCAATGTTCGTCTTCACCTTGCCCATGTAGGGTTCCTGGCACTCGAAGCGGAAATGCATCGCCTCGGCGTCCTTCCACACGAAGACTGCGGTGTTTGCCTCGGGGCGGCTCATGCCGTCCAGCGCAATGAACTCGCCCAGATAGGCGGCGGCAGAACCGTCGGCACTAGTGGGAACCACGGTCATCGGCGTCCAGGCCGCGGAAAGCGATGAGACAGTCAGCAGAGCAACTAGAGCAAAGCAAGGAAGGGCGTTTCGCATATCAGTGCAGTAGGGTAAAAGGTACAGGGTACAGTGCAAAGGGCTTCATCGGCTAAATCCGCTAGATCCGCTAGACCGGCTAGATTCGCTAGAGCGGCTAGGCCGGCTAGACTCTTTTGGCAATCTCCTCCAGGATGCGGTATGCGGCCCCCTGCTTGGAGAGCATCGGCAAGGCCAGCACAGTGCCGTCGGGAGCGTAGATGGTAATTTGGTTGGTGTCGCCTGCGAACCCGCTGCCTGGCTTGCGGATGTCGTTGGCACAGAGCAAGTCGCAGTGTTTTCTGCGGAGTTTGTTCAAGGCGTTGATCTCCACATCGTCGGTCTCTGCGGCAAAGCCGACCAAGAATGGATGTTTCGGCATTGCGCCCAGTTCCGCAAGAATATCCGGCGTGCGCTCCAGAACGAGGACCATGCCCTCCCCCTCGATCTTCTTGATCTTCTGGGGAACATAGTGGTCGGGCCGGAAGTCCGCCACCGCCGCGCAAAGCACCGCAACCTGCGCCTCGCTCCAGTGGTCTCGCACCACATCGTGCATCTGCTGTGCCGAACGCACGGGAAACTTCTCCAGTCCAGGGAAATCCGGCACCTCTGCTGTCATGGGGCCATGTACCAGCAGCACCCGTGCTCCGCGTACTGCGGCGGCCCAGGCGATCGCCACGCCCATCTTGCCACTGGAGCGGTTGGTGATGAATCGCACAGGATCAATGTCCTCCACCGTCGGTCCTGCCGTCACTAACACTGTCTTCCCAGCAAAATCTTGTGGAGTAGCGAGTTGCTCCAGTCTCCGCAGAATTTCCATTGCCTCGAATTCCGGCAATGCGACACTGCCAGGCGGCACTCCGGGC
This sequence comes from Victivallales bacterium, assembly GCA_017525435.1. Lineage (GTDB taxonomy): Bacteria > Verrucomicrobiota > Lentisphaeria > Oligosphaerales > Oligosphaeraceae > RGIG1601. The sequence goes on along the minus strand of JAFXSU010000019.1, from coordinate 6,931 downwards.
GGCAGTTCATCCCCCCACAGCAACACAGGGATGCCAGAGTGCGCCAACATCGGCGCCAAATCTTGCCGCCAGTCTTGGCAAAACACAGCCAATGGCTTCTGTTCCAAATACTTTGGCAGTTCCTGCTCGGACACGACGGGATGCCCCGTCAACGCCTCCCACCCCGCCGGAGTGACCAGTCGCAGAAGCGCCTCATCTGGACACACCAACACCTGGATGCCCAAGTCTCTGTCCTTGCACAAATCGCCCAGCACCCACAAGGTCTCCTCCAGTGGCCTGGTGTGATCCAAAAGAAAAAGAACCGGTGTCGTCATCTTCGTCAAAATTGATTTTTGTCGTTTCATTGTACTATAATGCTTAAAAACGCACACAAAACCCATTCGATAGATTATATTCTTCTTGAAACCATTTTTACTTTCCCATGAACGACAACCTGGACGAAATCTGGTACGCGGCCAAAACCACACAGATTGTGTATATGCCGCCCAAACTGCTCGAGACCTTCGGCGAAACTCTGGTCCATTATCTGGTTGTTGCCGAGGATCCGGACAACCCCGCACAAATCCACCTCCACGACGGGGTGGTCACCGCCGAGCGTCCGCGAATCATCACCCCGCAATACTACCGCCAGAGGGTGGTCGAAAATTTCGGGGAGGACGCACAGCGGTATTTTGACGAGGTGCTCGCCAAGGACACCACCGCGCGATTCCTCCAGTATGGTCTGAAATTCAGCAAGCAGGAGTATCATACCCACCAAGTCTCCGGCGACCTCCGCGAAGTCGCCGAGCAGGCCGCCAAGGATGCGCAAGACAATCTCCACGAACTGCGAGGCGTGATTGTCGGAACCAACGACACCTGGGAGGTCTCGCTCCTCTACTTCATCACACAACTTGTCCAGCGGTCGCTTCCTTACCATGCGCGAGACATTGCGCAACGCGGATTGCTGGACCTCCAGGACGGCGTGCCTGCCGCAGTCCGCATGGAAATCGAGGACGACCTCCAGAACTGCACCACACTGGAAAGCGCGCGCAACCTCGGCGCAAAATTGCGTGACTACGGACTCTTCGAGCAATTCGAGGACCGCTTTTACGAGGTGTATCGGCGGGTGAGATCTTGATAAATAATATAACCACTTTAACGCAAGAAAGATGGATAAAATTTTCTTCCAGATGGAGCCAGGGTGCGACGATTTGGTGCCCCGCAAGGCCCATGCAAGCGACGCCGCCTACGATCTGCGCGCTGCTCGCGACCTCACGCTGGCACCCGGCGCATACACGGCGGTTCCTACCGGCGTGCACATCGAACTGCCGGCGGACTATGTGGCGGATGTGCGGCCACGCAGCGGACTTGCCCTCAAGCACGGCGTGACGGTTCTCAACGCGCCAGGCACCATCGACTCCGGTTACCGCGGAGAAATCCAGGCGATCCTCATCAACCATGGTTCCGAACCCCTTGAGATTCGACGCGGAGACCGCATCGCCCAAATGCTTTTCCTACGCCTTCCCGCCTGTGAACTGACTCCGTCCTCCGCCCTTTCGGCCAGTGACCGCGGCGAAGCCGGCTTCGGCTCCACGGGCAGGCAATAATCGCGCCCCATGCCCCGCGTGACTGCCAAACCAGCCGTTGCTTCGCAGCCCATGATGGCAGGGGATGCTGTGGCTCCCGCCAAGCCTGGCGTGGCTTCCAAGTCCTCATCAGGCAAGCCACACCATCGGAAACGCACATCGCGTTCCCGAAATACTTCAAGCGGTCTCTGGCGGGGGTGGATCTTCCTGACAAGCGTGCTGATTGCCGTGCTTCTGGGCTTCGGTGCTTTGGAATGGCGTTATGTCACCCTGAAAGAGCGTCAGCGGGAAGAGAAGCTCCTGCTGGCCATCCAGGTCGCTGCCGCCTGTCACGGGCTGGACCCCGCACTTGTCCGCGCGGTGGTCTGGAAGGAGAGCCGTTTCAATCCGGAGAGCATCGGCACCAAAGGTGAAATCGGTCTGATGCAGATTACCCCCGGGGCAGTGCAGGACTGGGCGCGACTCAACCGACAGCCCGTCCCCACCCAGGCTGAACTTTTTGCCTCCGACAAGAATCTCATGATCGGCTGTTGGTATCTGGCCCATTGCCGAAAGCACTGGGACGGCTATGCCTCACAGGAAATCCTCCAACTGGCCGAATACAACGCCGGCCGCACCAAGGTCCTCAAGGATTGGGCACCCGCAACTCCAGAAGAAACCATCTCCATCGAGAACATCACCTATCCTAGCACCCGAAGCTATATTCAGCAGATTTTGAAGCGGAGGCGCCTCTATCAAAAAGAGGAGTCCGCCGTCAACAACTAAGCCAATGAAAAACACTACTCCAACCAAACACGCAGCAGGGCATGCCACCACCAGCCAGGACACCCTCAAGGCCCTGCTGCTGGATCCCAACCCCTGCATCTCCTCCCTGGCGATGGAGCAGATGCTGCAAAACCACGACCAATGCAAGAAATTCATCGCCACCAACCAGGACAGCGATGAGCTCATACTGCGGAAAAGCGCCCACCAACTGGCCGCCTGCCTCCGCCTCCAGCTTCTCCAGGACCAATTCGCCTTCCGCTTCGAGCAAGGCAAACTGGATCCCTGGGATGCACTGATGATCATCGATCAACTTTATGACCAGCGCTCATCCGCTTCATACCTTCAGGAACTCTTCCTGGAATTCTACGAAGGCTTCCAGTTTTTCGGCGATCTCACCCTGCAAAAGATCTCCAAATATATGATCGAGAGGAAATTCACCGTTCCGCCTCACCCCATCCTCAATATTTTCTATTATCTCGTTGGCGACGTGCTGGAAAACGGCCAAGGCATTGCCCTCGTGCTCTGCCTGCTGGCTCGACAGCTTGCAAGAGGGAACTCTTACTCTCTGAAAGTCTGCCTGAGCTGCGGAAAATTCTGTTTGGTGGACCGACAGCGAAACCTCCTCGACCCGACCGACGGCTGGACAATCACGAGTGATGTCCCCCCCGATGCAATTCATCTCTGCACCAGCCAGGAGATCATCCGCGTCTATCTGGCACAGTTAATCGCATCCTCCGTAATGGTCTGGGAAGCCTACGACGTCCACCTTTTCATACAATTGATGTTGCGAATCGAAGGGTTTAGCCGTGACCAGCTGCCCTACCCCTACGGCAATTTCCAAGCCCCCGCCCCGGATCCGGAACCATAACCCATGGAGTCATTGTGAATCAGCTGATTAACAACTTTTTACAAGCTCTCGCACAGACCACCCGCTTCAATTTCCTCCCCGAGGATATGGAGGGCACTACGCCATCTGCCAGCCGCTGGATGCATGTCCTCATCCGCGCCATGATGGGGGTGGTGTATCTGCTCATAGCGGCCCTGCTTTCACGGCTGTTTCGCCAGCCGGTGGCCGCCATCGTGTTGAGCACAGTCGCCATTCTGGCACTCCACCATTGGCTCACCGCCGGTCGCGAAAGCCACCTGCCGAAGCTCTTCCAGCAGGCATGGCTGCCTTCCACCGTGGAAACGGATGGTCACGATGCCTTGTCGCTTTTCTTCCAATGTCTCCCGGCTCTCCTATTGCTCGCACTTCTTTGCCTCCGTTCGGCCATCTGGCTGCCCTCCATCCTGGCCCTTGGAGCAGCAGGAGGACGGGAACTTGCCAGAAAAACCACTGCCGGCTTGAAACTCGACTGGGGATGCTGGCTGGTCGCATTGGCAACCATTTTTCTCACCATCATCTGCCCTTGCCTCGGAAGCGCAACGCCATGCAGTCTAGCTACACATAGTGCTTTGCAGATCTTAACGATAACCTTCCTGTCGATTTCCTGTGGACGGCTTCTTCCACGCCGGCCGACGGGTTTTCTCGCCAACTCATTCTTCGTCTCCACAGTGGTCACCCTGATGGTCCTGCTAATCGAGTGCCTCTAAGTCCATGTCTCGACGCATTCCCTCCCCCAGCCTTTCCCGCGATGACGAAGCGCCCCTGGTGGTGCAAATCATCACCTTGGGATGTGCCAAAAACCTCGTGGACGCCGAGGTGATGTGCGGATCGCTTGCCGCCAACGGCATCTGCCTGACCACGGACTCCGAGGCAGCCGACATAACCATCATCAACACCTGCGGATTCATTCAGAGCGCAAGAGACGAGGCGGAATCCGCCATCGAAGAGGCAATCCGCTGGAAAATGAACGGTCGCCGCAAAGGGCTGCTACGGCGCATTGTGGTGGGTGGCTGTCTGGCACAACGCTCTGCACCAGAATATGCTGAAAGATACCCCAAAGTCGATTGCTTCATCGGCATCGACGCCGCACCGCGCATCCACGAGGTATTGTTCGCTCTGGCGGCTCAGCCCTCAGGAACCAAGCCACAAGTGCTTGTCGATTCCGGCGCCCCTCAATGGCTTTATGACGACAAGACTCCACGCATCCAAGTAACGCCCGCTTCCTACGCATACGTGAAGATTGCCGAGGGCTGCAATCACCGCTGCGCCTTCTGCGCCATCCCCGGCATCCGTGGAAACTTGCGTAGCCGTGCACCGGAATCCGTGCTAGAGGAGTGCCGCCAGCTGCTGGCCAATGGCGTAAGTGAACTTGACCTGATTGCGCAGGACACCACCGCCTACGGCTATGACCAGAAGCCACGCAACACCCTCGCCGGACTGTTGCACGGCATTGAAGAATTGCCAGGAGACTTCTGGATTCGTGTCCTCTACACCCACCCACTTCACCTTACGTCAGAATTTCTGGAGATGCTTGGCAACGGACGGCATCTGGTCCCCTACCTCGATGTGCCACTGCAGCATATCTCCGACCCTATCCTGAAATCCATGCGCAGGGGAATGACCGCCGCCCAGACACGCGAATTGCTGTTGTCCATTCGCGAGAAATGGCCCCAGATGGTCATCCGAACGACATTCATGACCGGATACCCAGGGGAGACCGCAGAGGACTTCCAGCAACTGCTCGATTTTGTCAAGGCGATGAATTTCGATCGACTGGGCGCCTTCGCCTTCTCCCCCGAACCAGGCACTCCCGCCTTCGAACTCCAGGAGGGCAGAGTCCCCAAGGAAGTGGCCGAAGAACGCCGCCGCCAACTATTGGAACTCCAAAAAGAGATCTCGCACAAACGCAACCAAGCCTGGGTAGGAAAATCGATGCGCGTGCTGATAGAGGAGCGACTGCAGAAAGGCGTCTGGCTCGCCCGCAGTGTCGCCGATGCTCCCGAGGTGGATCCCACGGTGACAATCCACGTCGGCAGTGATCGTCTGCTGCAACCCAATCACTTCGCCCAAGTCCGGGTCACCCATGCCGGCGAATATGACTTGACCGCACAGCTTTTGACTTGACATTCTTTATATGATATGAAGAAAAAAGAACAAACCACGCCAATCGATCCCCTCGTCCCCCCGCCCTCAAAGAAATCCGCACTCCTACCGCTGGTTGGGCTACTGTTCGCCTGCGCCCTGATCGTGCTGGCGATTTTCCTCTGCCGGTATGGCGTGCGACATCTATACCGTGAAAACCCCGCCTTCCTGCTTAGCCGCATCGAAGTACTCACTTCCAATGAGCAGATGCGTGTCAAAACCGAGGAATGCCTTCACAAACTGCAAATTCAAGAGGGACTGACCAACTTGACCGGCATCGATTTGCGAGCCGTGCGCAATGAGCTCTGCAAGAACCCACGCGTGGCCAATGTCGAACTCCAGCGAATCTTTCCAGGCACCTTGCGGGTTACCGTCAAGCCCCGCGTTCCTGTTGCCATCCTGCGCTTTCCACCCGAATCCGGGCGTGGTGAATTGAAGGTAGATCAGGAAGGCTATGTCCTCCCGCAGGATCTTCCGGGGGTTACCGCTGTCTTGCCTCGCATCACGGGTTTGACCAAGCCTGAGAACTTTGTCGAAGGCCAAAAGACCGAAGATGTCGGAGTGCTGGCTTTTCTGGAATTCCTCAAAAAGAGCGCATTGCGACCAGATGGCGCCGTTTATGAAGTTTTCATCGCCCGGCTGGACACCGAAAACGAGAAGATGACGCTTTATTTGGAGGCCAATGGGCCGTTCAAGCAAAGTGCAAGAATTGTGATGCCCACCAGCGACATTTCCACGCACTTGGATCGTATTGGCGTTATCGTCGAGTTGAAGCGAAACCGCAATCAGACGATCAGTTATGTGAACGCGACCTACAACAACATCCCGGTGCGCCCCTGAATTCACACGTTCTCGATGCCTGACACCCCGCCCATCCTGTTGCATTGCTGTTGCGGCCCCTGTGCCAGCGCCTGCATTGAACGACTGCTCGCCGAGGGGCGCACTTGCCAGCTCGTTTTCTCCAACTCCAATTTGGACACCGAGGCGGAATTCGACCTCCGGCTGGAAAATCTCCGTAAAGTCGCGGGACATTTCGGGCTTGGCGAGGTCCTGGTAGATCCCTATGACCATCAGAAATGGCTCGACTGGGTATCACAGACACCAGATTTTGCACAATGCCCTGAAGGCGGGGAACGTTGTGCAAAGTGCTTCGAATGGTCACTTGGCCGGGCTGCCAGCTTTGCCGCCGACCATGGCATGACCTTTACCACCAGCCTCAGCGTCAGCCCGCACAAAAACTCGCAGAAACTCATGGAAATTGGCGGAAAAAGCCCTCTCTTTGAACCATATAACTTCAAGAAAAAAAACGGCTTCCTGCGTTCCATACAGTTGTCTCAGCAGCTCGGACTATATCGGCAGAAATACTGTGGATGCGAATTCTCCCATGCCGCCACCAAGCCGGAAGACGCCCCGTCGGGCAACTGAGTTCCTTTATATCATATTATATATGAATCCGTGAATTGTGGGTGGACGTACTGCCGACGGCAGCACTTGGGACGCGGGACTTGAGACTTGAGACTTGAGACTTGAGACTTGGGACTTGAGACTTGGGACTTGGGACTTGGGACTTGAG